>NZ_NXIB02000005.1 GCF_002412335.2 Tychonema bourrellyi FEM_GT703 | reverse complement strand
CATATAGCCTTTCTCAGAAAGATGAGGTACTGTCGGGCATAGGGCATGGGGCATAGGGCATGGGGCATGGGGCATAGGGCATAGGGCATGGGGCATACCTCACTTTTTCTAGAACCGCTATATTAAGGGTATAGTGCATCGCCAGTAGAAGGGTCAAATACAAATAGTCGATCGAAATCAAGCTGAACACTTAGCCGATCGCCAGATCGCGATCGAACACCCGCAGCCACCTGCATCTGTATAGTAGTTTCTGGACTCAACATTGGCAAACTAGCCCGGATTAAAGTTTCTCGTCCCAAGGGTTCTACCACCTTCACCTCCACTTCAAGAGGTACTTTTTCTAAGGCCCAAACATCGCTTTTAAAATCATCATTTTCGGTCACTGATTGAGTAAAAAGTTCTATATGTTCTGGACGAATTCCCAAATCAAATCCTTGTCCTTCCCTCGGCTGCAACTTTTTCTGAATCGAGGGCGGACAAGCTAAAGACTGATTTCCCACTTGGAAAGATTCATTCGCATAAATTGCAGGTAAAATATTCATAGCAGGATTGCCTAAAAATGTCGCAACCATCCGATTTACTGGTTTAGCATAAACACTTTGAGGGTCTCCAATTTGTTGAATTACACCGTGATTTAAAACGACAATTTTGTCAGCCAAAGTCATCGCTTCCACTTGATCGTGGGTGACATAAACAGTAGTAATTCCTAACCGTTGATGGAGTAGTTTTAGTTCGGCTCTAGTATCATCTCGCAGTTGAGCATCCAGGTTAGAAAGCGGTTCGTCCAAGAGGAATACTTTGGGTTCGCGGGCGATCGCCCTTCCCAGTGCCACCCGCTGCTGTTGCCCGCCAGAGAGCTGTTTGGGCTTACGATTGAGGAGATGATCGATCGAGAGCGATCGGGCGACAATCTCCACCCTTTCTTGAATTTGAGATTGTTCAACATTCCGCATCCGCAATCCAAAAGCCAGATTTTCTGCTACAGTCATGTGCGGGTAAAGCGCATAATTTTGAAATACCATTGCCACATCCCGCTGTCTGGCTGGAATGTTATTAACTAGATTATCTCCAATATAAATATTGCCATAAGTTGCAGTTTCTAAACCTGCAATTGTCCGCATAATCGTAGACTTGCCGCAACCCGATGGTCCGACTAATACCCAAAATTCCCCATCGGGGATTTTGAAACTAATGTTTTCGATTGCGGTGACGTTTTGGTAGCGTCGGGTAATATTTTCTAAGCGAACATTTGCCATTGTTATTGGTTGGTAGTTATTGGTTAGTAGTTATTGGTTAGTAGTTTTTACATTAGACATCTCCCATAATTATTGTGGAACAGACATCCTGCCTGTTCTTGACAAGCTTTTTGGGAGATGTCTATTTGGTCTTCAGAAAGTTTGTCTAATTCTAAAACTATGCGGGCTAATTCTTCAACGATCGGCGTTGACTCAGCTTTGCGGAATGCTGCTACTAAGGAACGATAATACCAGAGAGAACCTTCTTTGCCACCTTTGAAGCGTTCCCAAACATCATCACCTAGTTGACGATAATCTTTGAGGATCGATCGCGCATTATAGATTTTATCAGCAGCCGAGACCAATCTAACTGAGCCAGAAGCCGTGAGAATGCGATCGATATAAGCTTCTTTTCGCTTCCGCCAAGGGGGTTTCGGCGTGGTGTCGCTGTCGGTACAGCCGTCTACAATCGCTGTGACGTTATCACCAAAGTGGCTGCGGATGGCTTCGCGGGTGGTGGGGCCGCCTTGATCCTCGATCGCATCATGAAGCAAAGCCGCGATCGCCTCATCTTCCGAAGCCCCGTACTCTAAAGCTATACTAGCAGTACCCAACAAATGAGCGATATAGGGAACACCCGAACCCTTACGGACTTGGGTAGCGTGCAATTCGGTGGCATAGATGAGAGCTTCGGAAAATCGGTTTGATAGTATCATAGAAGTTACCTGATTCAATCATGTCATCAAAGCCCAATCGCCTGTAAACTTAGAATCATTAAAGAGAGGTTGCGATCGTGACAGCTACTATAATTCTACCCAAAAATACCGACCAAAAATCAGAGTACGAATCACAGCCCAAATTTGAAAATACAGCAGAAATCCAGCCAGAGTCAGATACAGAAAAAGTCATATCTCTCGAAGATTTTTTAGTCAGACCTCCTGATAGAATGGAATGGGTTGACGGCAACTTAGTGGAGAAAACAGGAATGACATTCAAGCACGGTCTCGCTCAAGTTAATCTAGCTACTTCCTGGAAAAATTACAAAAATTCCAGCGGACACGGAGGAGAAGTTGTGACAGAAGTCCTTTGTCGTACAGCCAAACAGGGCCGCCGTCCCGATGTCGCTTACATCACTCCTGAACTGCTGCAACAACAAGCAGGCAATTTTACAACATTATCCCAAAGTTTTCCCTTGATAGCAGAAGTTGCTTCTCCTGATGATAGCGGCGAAGAGTTATTTGCGAAGGCCCAAGAATATTTGGCATCAGGTTGTTTAGAAGTTTGGTTGCTATTTCCTGAAGCTAGATTAATATTTGTAAATGCAGGAAACAACTGGCTGTTGTTTAATGCGGATGAAGTCGTTAACACTCAAAGGGTACTTACAGGTTTTAGCGTAGCTGTCAACGAATTATTAGCATAAAAAACTTGCTAATAATGTCATCCTATGAAATAATCTAGGATGTTACAATCTCAAACTATAGGGACTTCCACAAATAAAAATATAATGGATAGATTCAGAGTAGAAGTTATTTCTCAAACACCAAATCCCCAGCAAGTAATTTACGCAGCCCTCCATCAAGACTATACCGAGAATTTCGTGTTTGACGATCGCGATTCCTGGCCCTCAGACGCAGAATGTGGCGAAATAATCGTCAAAAGGCTCCTCGCAGGCGATCGGGGTCACTACGGCCCCTTAGAGCATCCCCAAATTATCTTCAATTGCGGCTACTTTCCCCACAGTGTCATGCAGCAAGCCAGGACACATCGTGTTGGAGTCTCATTCGATGTGCAATGTCTTGCTGCTGATACCACAATCACTTTTGTTGATTGCGAGGGAAGTGCTGGTAAGAAAAATTTGAGCAAAACCATTGGAGAACTGTATGATCTTTGGACTAATGGGGAAAAAGCGATTCGTTCTCGGTCTATTCAAGGTCGAAATGGTGAACCACCAGGCGAATATCGTCGTGACTGCAAGCAAAGAATCCGTAAAATGCGTTTACGAGTTTTAAATGAACAAACTGGCTTGTTTGAAGTAGGTCATATCAAAGATGTCATGTGTAGCGGTATTCAACCCGTTTATAAAGTTACATTGGAGGATGGCAAGACTTTAGAGTGTACTACCAATCACCGTTTATTCACCGCAAACGGTTGGCAAACAATGAAAGATGCGGTGGGATTGACAACAGCATCTGATGGCAATGTCGTTAGCATAGCCAAAAACTCCTATGTCATGTGCAATGGTTTATCAGTGACGGATCGGCTTTACACAGAAAAATCATGGCTAGAAGCCCAAATCACAAAAGGATTAACCATCAAAGAAATTGCTGGTTTATCGGATCAGTCTCTTGCTTATGATTTTGATAATTTAGTGACTTTATGCAAAGAATGTCACGAATATATTCATCAAAACAACTTAGAGCTTGAATTTGCTAAAGCTTACTCGCCAATATTAGAGCCTCAAAATTGGCAAGTCAAGCCAAAGCCAAAAGGGAGAAAATTGCGTTCTCATCCCGTAAAAGTCAACAGTGTTGAATATGTTGGCGAACAAATGACTTATGACCTAGAGGTGGATGGTGAATGGCATAATTTCGTTGCTAATGGTTTAGTAGTACATAATTCCCTCCGTTATACAGGTAATCAATTTCTGGATGCAGCGATCGGCAAAAAAGATATAGAAGATATATTTTACCTGCGTCCAGTAGATTATTACACAGACCGCGAAGGCAAAAAATACTACTATTCCCCCGAACAAAGACAAAAAGATTTAGAGTGGTGTCTAGAAGCCGCCAAACGTTACAAAATAGACTTCGATGGTGGTATGTCCGAGGAACACGCCAGAGGCAAATTACCCTTTGACTACCGCCAGCACTTTGTAGTCAGTTTCAATTTAAGGTCATTCCTGCATTTTGCTGACTTGAGAAACAAGAAAAACGCTCAACTCGAAATTCAAAAACTCTGCGAAATGATGTGGCCTCATTTTGAAAATTGGGCCCCAGACATTGCCAAGTGGTACACAACAACTCGCCTCGGAAAAGCCAGACTAGCCCCGTAATAATCGCAATACTCAGATACTCGACAACTACAGAATTCGTCGTCAAACTTCCTGACATCCGTTACATCCGTTACATAATCCGTTGCCGAACTTCCTTCTATTCACCAAACAAGATGAAATTAAAAATCCTCCAACTTCATGAACTAGCCATAATTCCCAAATACGCCCATGAGTCCGATGCTGGACTAGACTTGTTTTCCATAGATGAATTAGAAATAAATCCGGGAGAAAGCAAGTTAATTCATACAGGTATATCCATAGAATTACCAGAAAAAACAGAAGCCCAAATTCGCCCTAGAAGTGGTCTAGCTCTCAAACACCAAATCACCGTGCTCAACTCACCAGGAACCATAGATGAAGGCTATCGAGGCGAAATCGGAGTGATATTAATCAATCATGGTCAAACTTCTTTTCAAGTGACAAAAGGCATGAAAATTGCTCAAATGGTAATAGCGCCAGTAATTCGTGTCGAAATTGAAGAAGTTAAAATGTTAAGTTCCAGCTCTAGGGGAGATAATGGATTTGGCTCGACTGGAATCTCCCAATAAATCTCTTGTCTCAATACAATTCTAATTCTAGATTTTAAATGGAAAATACACCAGACAACTACGAACCCCCTCAAAGACCAGATTGGGACGAATACTTTTTGATGTTAGCAAAATTAGCCGCGACTCGATCGACTTGTCTGGCATTTCCCGTAGGTGCGGTCATCGCGAAAAATAGGCAAATTTTAGCAACCGGTTACAATGGTTCGCCGTCAGGTTCCGCCCACTGTACGACTCAAGGGTTCTGCTATCCTGGTTTGAGTAGTTGCGATGCTAGTAAAATTTTACCATCGCGGGCGGTTCATGCAGAAGCAAATGCGATCGCCAAAGCCGCAAAACATGGTATATCTACTGCTGGAGCCACCATCTACGTCACCTTAGAACCCTGCATCTATTGTTTGAAATTAGTCATTGCCGCTGGGATTCGGGAAATATTTTATGAAACCAGTTTTAACAGCGGAGAAAAAGCTGCATTGAGAGATACATTTATCAGTGAAGGTATTGTTGAACTCAAACAGATTCAGGTATCTGAAGATACAGCGAAAAAGGCTGCTTTATTTCTGTTAAGTCCTACTTCTGTCCTAAAAGATGTTATTCGTTGAAAATCGCTGTAGCGGTTCTCAATGGAATGAAATCCCAAATATGTAGGTTGGGTTGAGGTAACGAAACCCAACTTTTTATTGAAAATAACGAAACTCAACTTTTTATTGAAAATAACGAAACCCAACTTTTTATTGAAAATAACGAAACCCAACTTTTTATTGAAAATAAGGTGTTGGGTTTCGCTATCGCTCTACCCAACCTACTTCTACTTCTGTCAACCATCGACCATCAACAGTTAACAGTCAACCGTTAACAATCAACATTTAATCAAACTCATTCACAGCTTGCAAATAGTCGATCGCAGCATCTATCCTAGAAGAATACTTAAAAGCAAACTGATCGAACCAAAATCTCTCATCAGAATCTTTACTTAAGTTCTTCAGCCAAACTTGAGCTTGTCTCACTTTCTCTCGGTGGGTTTTTACTGACACCTGCGGCTGTACAATCGTTTCGACTTGCTGCTGTTCCTGCTTGACAATTTCCTGAGCTTTATTTTGTGCTTCATCTTCAGCCAAAAGCTGTTCCTGTTTAGCAATTTCTTGAGCTTGATCTTGTTTTTCGTACTCAGCCTTAACTTGAGCTAAATCCTGGTCAAAACCACCAAAATGCAAATTTTCACCGGAAGTTTCAATTGCTTGATTAGACGGGACAGCATTTGCTTGCCAGAGCGGTTCTGGTTGCACAATTCGCTGGCTTTTTAACTCAGCAGATTTTTTCTGGGATTCTTGATATTCAGCCCTAAGTTCAGCCAACAAACGATCAATTGATTCCATCACTTAACCTCTAAACAATTCCCAATTCCCAATTCCCAATTCCCTATTACCTATTCCCTATATCGAATGTTACTGAGAAAAGCCACTTCTCAATCTGTGATTGCATTCAGCAATACTTCCGTCAAAGTCATTCCTTCCATATCGTCCATCGTTACAGTATCAACGATATCGAATTTAGCCCCAGCGCTTTGCAGTTCGTCATCCAAGATTTTGAGAAACTTGGTAGCTTCTGGGGCATTTCCTACTTGAATAAAAGAAATTGCTAACTCTTCGTCTCGATCGAGCTTTCGCGAAGCCTCTATAATTGTTTTCATCACTTCTTTGCGATCGTCCGGTTCTCCATCCGTCACCACTAAGATTGTTTCCCCATTTTGCTGAGTCCGACCGGATATTTTGCGCTGAAAATAGTTGTTGAGAGCGTCTTGCAAAACGATCGCCAAATTCGTAGTCCCAGAAGGCTCATTTTCTTGGAATATTTGCACAACTTTTGCTGCTGTTACATTGTCGTAACGTTTGAAGCGACCGGAAAACAAGTAAACTGTGATCCCATCAGGGTCTAATTCTTCGCATTTATTCGCCAATGCGATCGTCGATTCCTGCATGAGCGCCCACCGACTTTTACCGCCCGTTTTGTCCTTCGTGTACATACTGCCACTTTTGTCAATGATAATCGTATAATCTCGATTCAGAAGCATAAAAGTTTTCCTGTTAATTTAAGTTTGTTTCAAAAAGAGCAAAACCAGCGAGCAGAAGCTGTTGAGCTTTGGTTGCTCGCTGTGTTTTTTAGTTGATTGGCGATCGCACCTATACCGAATTTAATAGGGCTTACCCAAAAAACCCGGTTTCTGCCAAAAATCATCACTTTTTCGATAAAAATTGACGCAGAAACCGGGTTTTTGATCCTCCATGCGTAAGTCTTGTTTAAGCTACAACCAAAGCATCCTTGAGTGGCTTCCAGCTAAAAACGCGATCGCCCCCCATCTCTACTGCTATTTTAACTCGCGGTTCAAGAGTCGGCAAAACAGTCAGATATTCAACTTCCTGACTAGACAAAATCTGCCCTTCAATAATCCAAAGCACCAATCCCTTTGCTTTTGCAGGCAAATTGTCTAATTGAGTCTGCAACAGCGGCGGGACATAATAGGTATAACCCACAGCCGCTTCATTGCCAGTAGTTTTCTTACCCAAATGCGGCGGCCGCACCCCGTGAACCCCCGTCAAATACATCGCCAAATCGCCCAAACCCCGCGCCGTAATGTTGTACGCACCGTAGCCCGCAGCCCTGAGTCGGCGCAGGTAACGTCCCTCAAAACCTCCCTCCAAGGGAACATACAGGGCCAGCGACCCCGACTTTTCCAAATCCCGAATCATATCTGAACCCGTCGTAATTAGTCCCATAAATTTGTCTTGCTTACTGTAGGAAAATTTGCTCGATCGCACCTTGCGAGATAGAAGTATTATAAATCCTAAAGCTGAGTCAAAAAAATCTCATAATGGCCTTGACAAATCGCCAACACTTCATGTACTATTGTGAATCGTTGCTGTAAAGGATACTGAGTGGCTAACTGCTCAAGTCCAGGCACGAACAAGCAAGAACGAAATAAATCTCGGAGACTCAACAGCTAGAAGCCTGTAAATCTCAAAACTTGCAAGACTTCCACAAGCTCCCAAATTTAAAATTTCAATTTTAAACACCGAGGAAAGCTGTTGGTTGATAACAGTTAAATGCGGAAACAGTGAAATAAATGTTTCTGCACAAGAGCAAGCGGATTGACGTAAACCTCGCAATCCGAAACCTCTTGGGTAAATAAAAGGAAAAAAATCAGTGTCAGTAGGCATCCTTGGTACAAAACTAGGCATGACTCAAGTGTTTGACGCCGAAGGGAGAGCAATCCCCGTCACCGTCATACAAGCAGGGCCTTGTACAGTAACTCAAATTAAAACAAAACCAACTGACGGCTACAGCGCCGTTCAAATTGGATACAGCGAAGTCAAACCAAAGGCTCTCAACAAGCCCGAATTGGGACACCTTGCCAAGTCGGGGGCGAATCCATTACGCCACTTGCACGAATACCGCTTGGAAGACACCAGTTCATTTGAATTAGGTCAACAACTAAAAGCCGATGCTTTTGCACCCGGACAAATAGTAGACGTCATTGGTACTAGCATCGGTAAAGGCTTTGCGGGTTTCCAAAAACGCCACAACTTCAAACGAGGCCCGATGTCTCACGGTTCCAAGAACCACCGCGAACCCGGATCGATCGGACCTGGAACCACTCCCGGCCGTGTCTACCCTGGTAAGAAAATGGCAGGACGGATGGGCAACGTTCAAGTAACCGTCCGCAAGCTAACAATCGTGCGGGTAGATACAGAGCGGAATCTGCTACTAATTAAAGGAGCCGTTCCCGGTAAAGCCGGTGCCTTAGTCAATGTTGTGCCTGAGAAAAAAGTTGGGTGGTAGTCAGCAGTCATTAGTCAGCAGTCATTAGTCATTAGTCATTAGTCATTAGATATTGCTGGGCATTTATTTAGTAATAACTAAGAGCTGAGAACTAACAACAGACAACTAATAACAGACAACTAACAACAGACAACTAATAACAGACAACTAACAACAGACAAAGGACAAAAGACATGGTTAACTGTGTAGTACGAAATTGGCAAGGCGAAGAAGTTGGAGAAACAACTTTAGAAATGCGCGTAGCCAAAAAAGAAAATGCCTCTCATATTGTTCACAGAGCATTGACGCGGCAACTGAACAACGCTCGTCAAGGAAATGCCTGCACCAAAACTAGAGCCGAAGTCAGAGGCGGTGGGCGCAAACCTTGGCGCCAAAAAGGAACTGGTCGAGCCAGAGCAGGTTCCATCCGCTCTCCACTGTGGCGTGGTGGCGGTGTCATCTTCGGACCAAAACCCAGAGACTTTGAAGTCAAGATGAACAAAAAAGAACGCCGTCTCGCTTTGCGGACAGCATTCTTCAGTCGGACAGAAGACATAATTGTGGTTCAAGAATTTGCAGAGCAATTTCCGAGACCGAAAAGCAAAGAACTACTGAGTGCGATCGCCCGTTGGGGTATCGAACCCAACAAAAAAGTTCTGTTAATCTTGCCAGAACCGCAACTAAACGTCTATTTGTCTGGACGTAACATCGAATTGGTGAACGTCATCTTGGCAACTTCCCTGAATGTTTACGACGTTCTTGCGGCTGACAAAATCATCATCACATCTACAGCCATAGCCAAAATTCAGGAGATTTACGGTGAGTAAAATCGACCCCCGCGACTACGCAGATTTGATCCAACGTCCTGTTCTCACCGAGAAAGCTACCCGAATGATGGAATTGAATCAATTCACATTCGACGTAGCCCCCAAAGCGACAAAGCCTCAAATTAAAGCAGCGATCGAAGAATTGTTCAAGGTGAAAGTCACCGCAGTCAACACCCAAAACCCGCCGCGCAAAAAGCGTCGAGTTGGCAAGTTTGTCGGTTTCAAACCTTGTTACAAGCGAGCAACTGTAACTCTGACCGACGGAGATTCAATCCGCAAACTCTTATTCCCAGAAGTTTAGACGATTTTAGATTTTAGATTTGAGAGATTGCTGTTAACTCGTGGAAATTCTAGAACCAGAAAAATCGCCAGTTAACCAAAAATCCTCAATCTTAAACCTAAAATCCAAAATCGATCGACATCAAATCCAAAATCCAAAATCCAAAATCTAAAATAGATCGATTATGGGCATTCGTTCTTACCGACCTTATACCGCCAGCACCAGAGAAAAAAGCGTCTCGGACTTTGCTGAAGTTACTCGCTCAGAGCCCGAAAAGTCTCTAACCAGCAACAAGCACACCAAACAAGGCCGCAACAACCGAGGCGTCATCACCTGTCGTCACCGGGGAGGCGGTCACAAACGCCTCTATAGAGACATCGACTTCCGCCGCGACAAACATAGCATTCCTGCTACCGTCAAGGAAATCGAATATGACCCTAACCGCAACGCCCGCATCGCCCTAGTCTTCTACAAAGACGGCGAAAAACGGTACATCCTTCATCCGCTGAACCTCACCGTCGGTACAGTAATTGTTTCAGGCCCAGACGCACCGATCGAGATCGGTAACGCCCTACCCCTAAGCAACATCCCTCTAGGTACAAGCATCCACAACGTCGAGCTAGTACCAGGTAAAGGCGGACAAATCGTCCGTTCCGCAGGCTCCAGCGCTCAGCTAATGGCAAAAGAAGGTAGCTACGTTACCCTCAAACTGCCCTCCGGTGAACAACGCAAAGTCCGCGCCGACTGCTACGCCACCATCGGTCAAGTCGGCAACACAGACGCTAGAAACATCAGCCTTGGTAAAGCCGGTCGCACCCGCTGGAAAGGCCGTCGCCCAACCGTCCGAGGCTCGGCAATGAACCCAGTGGATCACCCGCATGGTGGTGGTGAAGGCAGAGCCCCCATTGGGCGCTCTGGGCCTGTCACACCTTGGGGTAAACCAGCATTGGGTGCCAAAACCCGGAGCAAAAACAAGCGCAGCGACTCTCTAATTGTCCGCCGTCGCCGTAAGTCTTCCAAGCGTGGCAAGGGTGGCAGACAAAGTTAATGGAAGAAGGAAGAAGGAAGAAGGGAAAAAAATATTTTACCTTTTCTAATTACCAATTCCCCATTACTCATTACCAATTCCCCATTACCAATTCCCAATTACCAATTACCAAAATCATGTCTCGTTCATTAAAAAAAGGCCCGTTTGTCGCAGACCATCTGATGACAAAAATCGAAAAACTCAATGCTGCTGGCCAAAAACAGTTAATTAAAACTTGGTCGCGAGCTTCCACAATCCTGCCTCAAATGGTAGGTCACACGATCGCAGTTCACAACGGCAGACAACACGTCCCTGTCTACGTTACAGACCAAATGGTGGGTCACAAATTAGGAGAATTTTCTCCGACTCGCACCTTTAGAGGTCACGCTAAAAGTGGCGACAAAAAAGCCAAAAGATAGCCCAATTAGGTGACAGGTAATAGGTAATCGGCAAGCAATTACCAATTACCAATTACCTTCCAATTACCTTACTCCCAATTACAAAAATCGCAATGGCTATAGATACCACATCCGAAATAAAGGCGATCGCCCGCTATATTAGAAGTTCGCCCTTCAAAGTGCGCCGAGTCCTCGATCAAATTCGAGGCAAAAGCTATCAAGAAGCGCTGATTCTACTCGAATTCATGCCGTACCGAGCCTGCGAGCCAATTGTCAAAGTTTTGCGATCGGCAGTAGCCAACGCCGAACACAACGCAGGATTGGACAAATCCAAGCTAGTAGTTTCTCAAGCTTACGCAGACCAAGGCCCAGTCCTCAAGCGCTTTAGACCCCGCGCCCAAGGTCGTGCCTACCAAATTCGCAAGCCAACCTGTCACATCACCGTGATAGTAGCTCCGCTCCTAGACAAATAACCAAGAGAAACTGTTATGGGACAAAAAATACATCCAATTGGTTTTCGCCTCGGCATAACCCAAGAGCACCGCTCTCGTTGGTTTGCTGATGCCAGAAACTATCCCGAACTCTTGCAAGAAGACTTCAAAATTCGCAAGTACGTCCGCAAAAACCTCAGTAACGCTGGGATCTCCTCAGTCCGAATTGAACGCAAAGCCGATCAAATCGACCTAGAAGTGTTCACAGCCAGACCTGGTGTTGTCGTAGGCCGCGGTGGAGCAGGCATCGAAACATTGCGAGTCGGTTTGCAACAGCTACTCGGCAGCAACCGCCAAATCCGCATCAACGTTGTTGAAGTTCAACGAGTCGATGCCGATGCCACTCTGATCGCAGAGTACATCGCTCAGCAACTAGAACGGCGCGTATCTTTCCGCCGAGTGGTTCGCCAAGCCATTACCCGCGCTCAAAAAGTCGGCATTGAAGGCATCAAAATTCAAGTCAGCGGACGACTCAACGGCGCAGAAATCGCCCGTACTGAGTGGACGCGGGAAGGAAGAGTTCCGTTGCACACATTGCGTGCTGACATTGATTACTCCTACTGCACTGCCCAAACCATCTACGGTATCCTCGGCATTAAAGTTTGGGTTTTCAAAGGCGAAATTATTCCTGGACAGGAGCAAATCGCAGCCCCGAACGCAGCCTTGCCTCGTAACAAGAACAAGCGTCGCCGTCAGGATTTTGAAGATCGATCCAACGAAGGCTAGTGGTTAACCGTTAATTGTCAGTGGTGAATGGTCAGTTGTTCAAAACCAATTACCAATTACCAACTATCAATTACTAATTGCCAATTCCCAATTACCAAATCCCCCAGCCATGTTAAGCCCTAAAAGAACCAAATTCCGCAAACAACAGCGCGGGAGAATGTGCGGAGTTGCCACCCGCGGCAACACAGTTAGCTTTGGTGACTTCGCGCTCCAAGCGATCGAACCCGCCTGGATCACTTCTCGCCAAATAGAAGCCGGACGGCGCGCCATGACCCGCTACATCCGCCGGGGTGGCAAAATCTGGATTCGGATTTTCCCCGACAAACCCGTCACCCAGAGAGCAGCAGAAACCCGGATGGGTTCTGGTAAAGGCTCACCTGAGTTTTGGGTTGCCGTCGTCAAGCCGGGTCGGGTAATGTTTGAAATTGGTGGTGTCACCGAAGAAATTGCTCGCGAAGCAATGCGTTTGGCAGACTTCAAATTGCCAATTAAAACCAAGTTCATCACCCGCGAAGATGAGCAGTCATAACGATCAACGACAAAATTATGTCTTTACCCAAGATTAAAGAATCTAGAGATTTGAACGATGCCGAAGTGGCAGAGCAAATTTTAGCCGTCAAGCGCCAACTAATGGAACTTCGGTTGTTCCAAGCTACCGGCCGTATGGATAAGCCCCATTTGTTCAAGCACGCCAAACACCGACTAGCTCAACTGATGACAGTTGAACGCGAGCGGCAAAGGGTGGCTGAAGCTGCTGCTGTTGCTGAAAAATTAGCTCAGTCTATAGAGACCGAACAGACTGCCTCAACCGCAGCAGTTAGCTAAGAGACAGAAGTCGCCGAACCGATCGCACAGCAGTTACAAAAAACTCAATTGCACAACAAAAATAGGTAGGTATGGCAGTTAAAGAACGAGTTGGCGTAGTAGTCAGCGACAAAATGGACAAAACTGTGGTAGTGGCAATCGAAAACCGCTCCTCCCACACCAAATACGGCAAAATCGTAGTCCGCACCAAACGTTACAAAGTTCACGACGAAGAGAATAAGTGCAAACCGGGCGATCGAGTCCGCATCACTGAAACCCGTCCGTTGAGCAAAACCAAACGCTGGACAGTTGCTGAAATCTTCGGTACAAAAAACGGCTAACAGTTAATTGCTAAGCGCGATCGCCCGATCGCAAATTAACAATTCCCTTAGCAGTCAACAGTCAACAGTTAACAGTCAACAGTTAACAGTCAACAGTTAACAGTCACAAATAACCATGATTCAACCCCAGACATACTTAAATGTCGCCGACAATAGTGGAGCACGCAAAATAATGTGCATCCGCGTATTGGGAGGCGGCAACCGCCACTACGGCGGAGTCGGCGATGTCATAATTGCCGTCGTCAAAGACGCCATTCCCAATATGGCAGTCAAAAAATCCGATGTCGTCCGGGCAGTCATTGTCAGAACCCGCAAAGCCTTGCGTCGCGACAGTGGCATGAGCATTCGTTTTGACGACAACGCCGCCGTTATCATCAATCCAGAAGGCAACCCTAAAGGGACTCGCGTTTTTGGCCCGATCGCCCGTGAACTGCGCGAAAAAAACTTCACTAAAATCGTTTCTTTAGCCCCAGAGGTACTTTAAAATGTACGGAAAAAAGGGTAAACCAACGAGCGAACCGCAGCGCCATAGAATGCACGTCAAAGCAGGCGACACTGTTCAAATAATTACTGGCAAAGAGAAAGGAAAAGTCGGAGAAATCTTAAGGACTTATCCTAAACTCAGCAAAGTAATTGTTAAAGGTGTAAATGTCAGAACCAAACACGTTAAGCCTCAACAAGAAGGGGAATCGGGTAAAATCGTGACATTTGAGGCTCCTATTCATAGCTCGAATGTCATGCACTACTCCGAAAAAGAAAAAGTAGCTAGTCGTGTTTGCTATACCTTTAGCGAAGATGGTCGCAAACTGCGACAGCTCAAAAAAACCGGAGAAATCCTTGATAATTAGTTATTGGTTATGGGTTATTGGTTATTCGTTATTGGCAACAACTAACAAATAACAACTAACAAATAACAATCGATCAATCAAAATTCCCTGACCAAGCCCAGGGACAGTTAAAGAAACCCAAAAACAATGCCAGACAAACTCAAAGTTCTTTACCAAGAAAAGATTGTACCCAAACTGATGGATCAGTTTAAATATACTAATATCCATCAGGTCCCCAAACTCCTTAAAGTCACCGTGAACCGTGGTTTGGGAGAAGCATCTCAAAATGCTAAGGCACTAGATTCATCTATCAACGAAATTGGCATCATCACAGGTCAAAAACCAGTGGTGACGCGGGCGAAAAAGGCGATCGCAGGCTTCAAAATCCGCAAAGGAGTACCCGTTGGTGTCATGGTGACACTACGATCCGATCGGATGTATGATTTTCTCGATCGACTGATCAACCTCGCACTTCCCCGAATCAGAGACTTTCGCGGCATCAGTCCTAAAAGCTTCGACGGACGCGGCAACTACAGCTTGGGCGTGAGAGAACAACTAATCTTTCCCGAAATAGAATATGACAGCATCGATCAAGTTCGAGGCATGGACATTTCAATTATCACCACAGCACACACCGACGAAGAAGGACGCGCCTTGCTCAAAGAAATGGGAATGCCCTTCCGGGACAACTAAGTAGTAGAGTAAGGAGCAAAACATGGCAGCTAACGATACCATAGCAGATATGTTGACGCGCATTCGCAATTCATGCATGGCGCGCCATCAAACAACACAAATTCCAGCTACAAAAATGACCCGTAGCATCGCTAAAGTTCTCAAAAGTGAAGGCTTTATCAGCGAATTTGAAGAAGCAGAACCAGAAGGGATAGAGCGATTTTTAGTGCTTTCTCTAAAGTACAAAGGCAAAACTCGCAAGCCCATCATTACGGCACTTAAGCGAGTCAGCAAACCAGGACTGCGCGTCTACTCGAACCGTAAAGAATTGCCCAGAGTGTTAGGCGGAATTGGCATTGCCATTATCTCCACATCCAGCGGCATTATGACCGATCGAGAAGCCAGACGCCAAGGTTTGGGTGGTGAAGTGCTTTGCTATGTTTGGTAGTCAGAAAATAGGTAATCGGTAATCGGGCTGAAGAATTTAAAACAGTAGATTCATAATTGTCTCAATTTTTCTAAATGTTAAATTTTACAATTACCAATTACCAACTCACCAATTACCAACTCACCAATTACCAACTCACCAAAAAAATAAAAATTATGTCGCGAATTGGCAAGCGTCCGATTAGCATTCCCACGAAAGTCACCATCACCCTAGACGGTCAAAAAGTTGCCGTCAAAGGCCCTAAAGGTGAACTTTCCAGAGTCATACCAGCAGAAATCCTGATGGGACTCGAAGGCGAGACTTTACTCGTCACACGCCGAGACGAATCCCGCGTAGCCCGCCAACTGCACGGCTTGTGCCGCACCCTAGTCGCTAACATGGTTGAAGGTGTATCCCAAGGTTTTCAGCGTCGTCTGGAAATTATTGGTACAGGTTATCGGGCACAGGTTCAAGGACGGAACCTGATTTTAAACGTCGGTTACAGCAAGCCCGTGGAAATGCCCCCTCCAGAAGGCATCACAGTGGCAGTAGAAGGCAACACCAACGTCATTGTCTCCGGCATTGACAAAGAACTCGTAGGCAACACAGCAGCCCGCATCCGTGCGGTACGTCCGCCTGAAGTCTACAAGGGTAAGGGCATTCGCTACAGCGGCGAAGTCGTCCGCCGCAAAGCTGGTAAAACAGGCAAAACAGGTAAGAAGTAACTATGAAGCTTACTCGCAAAGAGTCAGTCCACCGCAGACACCGCCGCGTGCGGCGCAAGGTGTTCGGAACCTCCGAACGTCCCAGATTAGCGGTATTTCGATCGCACCAACACATCTACGCCCAAGTAATCGACGACATGACACAGCACACTTTGGTTGCCGCGTCAACTCTCGATCCAGAATTGAAGTCAGAACTCAGTTCGGGAGGCAATTGCAACGCCAGCGTCCAAGTCGGTCAGTTGATAGCCAAACGCTGTTCCAGCGCTGGTATAGTCAAAGTCGTATTCGATCGCGGAGGCAACCTCTACCACGGTAGAGTCAAAGCCCTCGCCGACGCAGCTCGCGAAGCCGGGTTAGAATTTTAGGAAGAAGCAAGAAGGTAGAAGGAACAATGAAGAAGGAAAAAAGAAGAAGGAAAAAAGAATCTCTAACAAAATTCTTAATTCCTAATTGTTAATTTCTCTTTTCTTTCCTACCAGTTACTAATCCTCAATTCCCCAAGGACAAAACATGGCAGAACAAAAAGAACAGCGCAACAAGAAAAAAAGCAGCAACAACAAAGGGCGCGAAAAAGAATCCGAATGGCAAGAACGAGTAGTTCAGATTCGCCGTGTTACCAAAGTAGTCAAAGGTGGTAAAAAACTCAGCTTCCGCGCCATAGTCATCATCGGCAATGAACGCGGTCAAGTAGGAGTTGGAGTAGGCAAAGCTAGCGACGTCATCGGTGCCGTTAAAAAAGGCGTTGCTGACGGCAAAAAGCACCTAATTGAAGTCCCCTTGACTAAATCTAACTCCATCCCTCACCCCATCAACGGTGCTGGTGGCGGAGCCAAAGTCATGATGCGCCCAGCAGCTCCCGGAACCGGGGTAATTGCAGGGGGAGCAGTGCGAACTGTTCTCGAACTAGCAGGAGTCCGTAATATCTTAGCCAAACAGCTAGGTTCAGGAAATCCTTTAAACAACGCTAGAGCCGCAGTCAACGCCCTCTCCACTCTTCGCACCTTGTCCGAAGTTGCTCAAGAGCGCGGAATTCCAGTAGAAAACCTATACGGTTAAGGACTAGGGAAGGGGATATTGTCAGTTTTGAGTATTAAGTATTGAGTTTTGAATAAAAATTTTTCACTCCTCAAAACTCAAAACTCAAAACTACCAATTACCAATTACCAATTACCAATTACCAACTACCAAAACTATGAGATTGCAAGACGCCCGCCCAAAAGCAGGCTCCACAAAACGCGGCCGTCGCTTAGGCAGAGGTATTTCGGCCGGTCAAGGCGCGAGTTCCGGTAAAGGGATGCGCGGTCAAAAAGCTAGATCCGGTAGCGGAACTAGACCCGGTTTTGAAGGAGGTCAAAATCCTCTCTATCGCCGCCTCCCTAAGCTGAAGAGCTTCCCGAACGTGAACCGCAAAGAGTACACTACCATTAATGTAAGTAAATTAGCATCGCTACCAGCAAACACAGAAGTCACTCTGACCTCTTTGATTCAAGCAAAAATCGTCAATAGTGACAATGGCCCGCTGAAAATCTTAGGAGATGGCGAACTGAATGTGGCTCTGCAAGTGCGCGCCAAGGCATTTACCGCTGGTGCTCGCACCAAAATTGAAGCCGCTGGTGGAAGTTGCGAATTAGTTGCTTAAAGATTTGAGGTTTGAGAATGTGTCCAAATCTCAAATCCTCAACCTTGCTATCAAAAAATGATTTAGTCCAAAAGCAAAAATCTAAAATGCAAAATCGTAACTATGGACGTTAGTAGAGAAAAAGCGCCAACTGCACAAGAGACGTTCATGCAGATGGCCCAAGCTGCGGGTTTACGGGGCCGCATCCTCGTAACCATCGGCTTATTGATCTTAGTGCGCTTGGGCGTCCACTTGCCAGTCCCTGGCATCGATCGAGTCGCCTTTTCCCAAAATGTTCAAAATAGCCCCTTAATTGGCTTTTTGGATCTATTTTCCGGGGGCGGGTTATCAGCTTTAGGGATTTTTGCTCTAGGGATTTTACCCTACATCAATGCTTCAATTATTGTGCAACTTCTAACTGCGGCTCTGCCAAGTTTAGAAGATATGCAGAAAAATGACGGGGAAGCAGGGCGGCGCAAAATTTCTCAAATTACTCGCTACGTTTCTTTGGGCTGGGCGATTCTGCAAAGTGTTGGCATTGCTATTTGGGTTAGCCCTTTTGCTCAATCTCCAGCACCTTTATTTATCGCACAAACTGCTTTGGCTCTGACGGCTGGGTCAATGTTTGTGATGTGGATATCGGAACTGGTTACGGAGAGAGGTATTGGCAATGGAGCGTCTTTGTTGATTTTTATCAACATTGTGTCAGTTTTGCCACGTTCTCTAGGACAAACTTTTGAATTGGCTCAAAGTGGGGACACTCAAGTTGTAGGCCGCGTCATTGTTCTGCTGCTGGTATTTTTGGTGACGATTGTTGGGATTGTTTTTGTTCAGGAAGGTACTCGCCGGATTCCGATTATTTCTGCTCGCCGCCAAGTCGGCCGCAAGGTTTATCGGGAGAGTCGCAGTTATCTGCCCCTGCGCTTAAATCAAGGCGGAGTCATGCCGATTATTTTTGCATCTTCGGTGTTGATTGTTCCCTCTTTCTTAGCTCAGTCTCTGAATAACCAGTTTTTGGTTCAAGTGGCAAATGTTTTGAGTCCTAGTGGCCCTGCGCCTTGGGCTTACGCCCTGTTTTATTTGACTTTGATTCTGTTCTTTAGCTATTTCTACGCTTCGTTGATTGTCAACCCCGTGGATATGTCTCAGAACTTGAAGAAAATGGGTGCCAGTATTCCTGGGATTCGCCCTGGTCAGAAAACGAGCGATTATATTGAGAAGGTTTTGAACCGTTTGACTTTCTTGGGAGCGGTATTTCTCGGTCTGGTGGCTATTGTACCAACTGCTGTGGAAAGCGCGATCGGGGTGCAAACTTTTAGAGGATTTGGCGCAACTTCCTTACTGATTCTAGTCGGTGTTGCGATCGAAACTGCTAAGCAAATTCAAACTTACCTCATCTCCCAAAGATATGAAGGAATGGTGAAATAATCGCTATGCAATTGATATTTATGGGGCCTCCAGGGGCAGGAAAGGGAACTCAGGCTCAGCTTTTAGCCACTCTCTGGAAAATACCCCACATTTCTACCGGTGACATCCTACGCGCTTGCGTAGTGGCGAAAACCACCTTGGGTCAAAAAGCTCAAGCCTACATGGATGCTGGTGACTTGGTTCCTGACCAGTTATTGATGGATATCGTACAAGAACGGATGAATCAACCGGATGCTACTGCTGGTTGGATTCTGGACGGCTTTCCCCGCACAGTCCCACAAGCAGCGTTTTTTGACACACTGCTTTGCGATGTCGGGGGTGGTAAGTCTGGTAAGGACTGCGATTTGAGGGCTGTCAATTTGGATGTCCCTGACAACATTTTGGTAACTCGTCTGTTATCACGGGGTCGCCAAGATGACAATGAGCAGACCATTCGCCGTAGGTTGCAAGTTTATCGCGAGCAAACCGAGCCTTTGATTGAGTTTTACAGAGACCGCCAACAGTTGGTTGCGGTTGATGGGGATCGATCGATGGAGGAAGTTACAGCACAACTTCAACAAGCTCTTTCGGTAGACTCTTAAACCTTCTCAATCGAGCCTGTTACCCAACAACTTTTGCTAAGATGTGTTAACTAGGAGCTTTTTGTGCTAAAGGGTTGTCTGAGGGTTGATTAACAGTGAGATTTTTGACTCGTCCGTTTTGCAACTTTGGGTTCGACAAGGAAGCACGGACACTCCTAGTTAATCAAATGTAGAGTTGAGGTAAATACCAAATTGTCTAAGCAAGATTTAATTGAAATGGAAGGGACAGTGGTGGATTCCCTGCCCAATGCGATGTTTCGCGTTGACCTAGATAATGGGTTTAACGTGCTGGCACACATTTCTGGCAAGATCCGCCGCAACTACATCAAAATTCTGCCTGGGGATCGCGTCAAAGTAGAATTAACCCCCTACGATTTGACCAAGGGCAGGATTACTTATCGCCTTCGTAAAAAATAGGCTTAGATAAAACTTTCTAAAAACTAATTCTAAGTTTAATTAGAGAGAATTTGGTAAAATCCGTCAAATTTATGCTATAGTGCTAGGTTTGTAGTGTTGCCGAGAAGGGCATCAATAACTCACGGGTGCACAGAGTTAATTCATTGTTAAGCCGTGAAAGTATCGATCGCCCTTCAGTCTGAAAGCAGGCAAACTTAATCCCATTAGTGGGATTGAGTGTCAGCGGGTTCCTTCATAAATAACCCGCGCTTCATAAATTTTAATTGAGGAGAGGCCTACACCTTGCCCAGTCTCTTCTCCCACCGCTATACAGGCAGTGCGGGCGTGCCTGTTCTGCGGTATAGCGGGGTTCTCCAGGCAGGAAGAAAGATGAAAGTTCGAGCATCTGTCAAAAAGATTTGCGAAAAATGTCGCGTCATCCGCCGTCGAGGCAGAGTGATGGTGATATGTACTAACCCAAAACACAAACAACGCCAGGGTTAGAAAATAGAAAGATTAGGAATAGTAGATAGCTACTGCCTAATTGAACATTGTAGCCAAACAGGAAAACTAGGGAGACAAAAGTGTGGCACGGATTGCCGGGGTAGACCTTCCACGCGATAAGCGCGTCGAAATAGGTCTGACATACATTTACGGAATAGGGCTGTCTCGGGCCCAGAAAATTATCGCTGCAACAGGCGTCAATCCTGACACTCGTGTCAAGGATTTAACTGAAGCAGATGTGACCGCCCTGCGGCTTCATGTAGAAGCAAACTACCAGATAGAAGGAGACCTCCGGCGCTGGGAGTCAATGAACATCAAGCGCCTGGTGGACATCGGGACTTATCGCGGTCGTCGTCACCGTTTGGGTCTGCCGGTACGGGGCCAGAGAACCCGCACCAACGCCAGAACCCGTCGGGGCGTCCGCCGAACAGTCGCGGGCAAGAAAAAGGCACCTTCCAAGAAGTAACATCTTTTTTGGGAAATTACGCTGGGGGCTGGTGGCTCCTAGCGCTTCGGGAAATTAGTTGACGGAAAAGTTAAAGAGACTAATATGGCGCGACAACAGACAAGCAAGAAATCTGGTGCAAAAAAGCAGAAACGGAATGTACCGAATGGGGTAGGCTACATCCAGTCTACCTTCAACAATACGATCGTCACTATTACAGATCTCAATGGCGAAGTAATATCTTGGGCGTCAGCCGGTTCCAGCGGTTTTAAAGGAGCTAAGAAGGGAACTCCCTTCGCAGCTCAAACAGCAGCAGAAAGTGCCGCCCGCCGAGCCAACGACCAAGGGATGCGCCAAATAGAAGTAATGGTCAGCGGACCAGGAGCAGGACGAGAAACTGCAATTCGGGCGCTACAAGGGGCAGGACTAGAAATTACCCTGATTAGAGATGTTACCCCAATTCCTCACAACGGCTGTCGCCCTCCCAAGCGGCGTAGAGTCTAAAACGATTTGAGATTTTAGGTTTTAGATTTTGGATAATGGCTAATTGCTTAAAGCCAATAATTAATGGTTTTAACTGTTGCCCCGTCCATCCAAAATCCGAAATCCTTTCAGGGGTATGCTCTGCAATCTAAAATCCAAAATCAAAAATCAATAGTGGAAAAGGGAGGTCACTCCGTGGCGCAGTTTCAAATTGAATGTATTGAGTCTAATACTGACAAAGATCGGAGTCAGTACGGAAAATTCGTCCTCGAACCGCTAGACCGCGGTCAAGGAACAACGGTTGGGAATGCGCTGAGACGGGTTCTGCTGTCAAATTTGGAAGGAACAGCAGTAACTTCAGTCAGAATCGCAGGTGTCAATCACGAGTTTGCCACAATCGAAGGGGTACGAGAAGATGTTCTCGAAATCCTGCTGAATATGAAAGAGGTCGTCCTCAAAACTCATTCTCAGCAGCCGCAAATCGGTAGATTGCGGATTGAGGGGCCTGTGACAGTTACTGCCGATCGATTCGATGTACCTTCTGAGGTAGAAATAATCGATCGCTCTCAGTACATTGCGACTCTTTCCCCTGGCTCAGTTCTGGAGATGGAATTCCGAATTGAAAAAGGGATCGGATACCGAGCTGTAGACCGTAGTCGCGATGATGGAGCAGCCTTGGATTTTCTGTCCATTGATGCCATTTTTATGCCGATTCGTAGAGTCAACTACAGCGTCGAAGACGCTCGCGTAGGTGGCACTGTCGAGAAAGATCGGCTGATTATGGAAATCTGGACTGATGGTAGTGTGACTCCTCAAGAAGCTCTGAGTCAATCTGCTCACATCCTGGTAGACCTGTTTGCACCTCTCAAGGACATCACCCAAGATTCCCTCAAACCCGAATCTCAAGGTGTAACTGATCCTACAAGCCAAATTCCGATCGAGGAATTGCAGTTGTCGGTACGGGCTTACAACTGTCTCAAGCGAGCTCAAATTAACTCCGTGGCAGACTTATTGGATTATACCCAAGAAGATTTGCTGGAGATCAAGAACTTCGGGCAGAAATCTGCTGAAGAAGTGATTGAAGCTTTGCAAAAGCGCTTGGGCATTACCTTGCCGCAGGAAAAGTCATCTAAAAGTTAATCGAAGGTCATCGGTCATGGGTGATGGGTAATCGGCAGCAGGCTCAAAGATGAAAAAAGTTTTTCACTCTCTAGCCAATTACCAATTACCAATTACCAATTACCAATTACCAATTACCAATTACCCCTTACCAACTGCTATGCGTCACCGTTGTCGCGTCCCCCAACTCAATAAACCGGCTGACCAGCGTCGCGCACTTCTGCGATCGTTGACCACCGAATTAATCCGTCACGGTAAAATTACTACTACTATGGCCCGCGCTAAGGCGCTGCGTTCAGAGGCGGACAAAATGATTACTTTGGCAAAAGATGGCTCCTTAGCCGCTCGTCGCCAAGCTATGGGCTTTATCTACGACAAACAGTTAGTACACGCACTGTTTGAAGCAGCACAAGAACGGTACGGCTCGCGTAACGGCGGCTACACCCGCGTTGTGCGTACTGTCCCCCGTCAAGGTGACAATTCCGAAATGGCGATCGTTGAACTGGTTTAATTCTATTTTGGGTTGGAGATTTTTGATTTATGATTGACAATCCCAAATCCCAAATCGAAAACCCTGAATCGATGCAGCGCGTTGCTCTGGTAATCCAATATCTTGGCACAGACTTTCACGGTTGGCAGCGACAGCCGAATCAGCGTACAGTACAAGAAGAGATTGAAACAGCAATCTCGAATGTTCTGGAGCGTCCGGTAACGCTGTATGGGGCCGGTAGGACTGATGCGGGAGTTCACGCCGCTGCTCAAGTAGCCCATTTTGACGCCTGCGGCCCAATTCCGGCTCACCGCTGGGCAAGCGTTCTCAACTCTCGACTGGCAAAAGATATTTTAATTCGAGCTTCGGCAAAGGTGGAACCTACCTGGCACGCTCGGTTCTCAGCCAGTTGGCGGCGCTATCGCTACACCCTTTATACAGACCCGATCGCAAATTTGTTTGTCCGTCCTGTTGCTTGGCATTATTATCACGCACCGGTGGATGAATCAAAGATTCAGGCAGCAATGGAACCCCTAATTGGGCGTCACCATTTAGCGGCTTTCCACCGTGCGGGGTCTGCTAGGCCCCATTCTTGGGTTGACGTGCAAGCGGCAGAGTGTCACCGTTCTGGGCCTCTGATCTATATCGAGGTTCAGGCGAGAGGGTTTCTGTACGGGATGATGCGGCTGCTGGTGGGGTTAGTGGTGCAGGTGGGTCGCGGGGAAAGGGCGATCGATGATTTTACAGATATTTGGGTAAATGAACGCCGAGAACTGGTAAAATACGCCGCCCCCGCTCAAGGTTTATGCCTGCTGCGAGTTGGCTATGAAGACTTTCCCTTTGCCCCAGAAGTTTGGTATGATACTCAGCCAAAATTAGTCATTAGTCATTAGTTAGTTGTTATTAGTTAGTTGTTATTAGTCATTAGTCATTAGTCATTAGGTAACTACTAATATAAACTAAGGACAACTGACAACTAACAATTAAAAGCTGACAACAGACAACAGTTAACAGACAACAGTTAACTGACAACTAACAATTAAAAACTGACAACTGACAACAGTTAACAGACAACTAACAACAAACAATGAACAAAACTTACGTCCCTACTCACGACTCCCTAGAGCACAAGTGGTACGTGGTCGATGCCGCCGACCAACGACTCGGCCGTCTGGCAACTGAAGTTGCCACGTACCTCCGGGGAAAGCACAAACCGACTTACACTCCTTCTATGGATACCGGCGATTTCGTCATTGTGATTAATGCCGATAAAATTGCTGTTACTGGCAAAAAACGCACCCAAAAAATCTATCGTCGCCACTCTGGAAGACCAGGTGGGATGAAAACAGAAACTTTTGCCAAATTGCAAGCACGTTTGCCCGAAAGAATCGTTGAAGAAGCGATTCGGGGAATGCTTCCTCACACTTCTTTGGGCAGACAATTGTTTACTAAGCTGAAGGTGTACGCTGGGCCTGAGCATCCGCACGCAGCTCAAAAACCAGAAGAGTTAATTGTTCACACGATTCCGGGAGGAAATGAGTAATGCAAGCAACAGATACTGGCCGCGCTGTGTACTGGGGTACCGGTCGCCGCAAATGTTCAGTGGCACGGGTGCGCTTGGTTCCCGGCACTGGTGTATTGACTGTCAATGGTAAAGAAGGGGATTTGTACCTGCAATTCAACCCAACTTATTTGGCTCTGGCTAAGGCTCCTTTGGAAACTTTGGGTCTGGAAAATGAGTACGATATTTTGGTGAAAGTTGAAGGCGGTGGGTTGACTGGTCAAGCTGATTCAATTCGCTTGGGTGTCGCTAGAGCACTTTGCCAACTAGACCCAGACAACCGCAAGCCTCTGAAGATTGAAGGCTTGTTGACTCGTGACCCACGGGCAAAAGAGCGGAAAAAATACGGTTTGCGGAAGGCTCGGAAGGCTCCTCAATACTCGAAGCGGTAATCGAAGTTCGGCAGCGGATTTTGTAACGGATGTAACGGATAGAAGGAATAAGGAAGAGGGAAGAGGGAAAAAAGAAAAATTTTCTAGATTCCATCCTCCTTTTTTCAAGGTTTTTTTCTGATTCCTGATTCCTGGTTCCAACAGACAATAGGCAAAATTGCTGGTGTTGTTGGTACGCAAGTCCGATGACAGCTAAAATGGTTGTAAATTCAAAAATTAGAGAGTAAAAAAAATGGCGAAAGCTGGCATTCACCCTGAGTGGTATCCCGAAGCTCAGGTTTTTTGCAACGGGGAACACGTGATGACGGTTGGTTCGACTAGAGCTAAACTGCAAGTTGATGTTTGGTCTGGGAATCATCCTTTTTATACTGGTACTCAGAAGATTATTGATACTGAAGGTCGTGTGGAACGCTTTATGCGGAAATATGGCATGACAGATGTAGAAATGCCGACGGCAGATGCGAATTCTGGGCCGATCAAAATGGAAGACCCGAAAGCAGATGCTGCTAAGGCTGCTGCTAAAGGCAAAAAGAAGAAGTAGCCGGATTGTCATTTGTCCGCAGTTTTTTGGGAGTAGTTTTTTCTACCGACAACTTACCGCCTTCGGATTTTGGATTTGAGATTGAAGAGTTGCAATGTGGCAGTTGAGTGCGATCGAGATGCGATCGCAACTGTGATTCAATTCTAAAATCTCAAGTCTAAAATCTCAAATCTAAAATCTCAAATCTAAAATCGATTGACGGAGGACATTTGACAATGGCTGAATCTTATTTGCTGGATAAATTGAAGTCGGTTGAGCAAACTTTTCATGAGTTGACTCGCCGCATGGCTGACCCGGATGTGGCTAGGGATAATTATGAGTTTCAGCGGGTAGCAAAAGCTCGATCGTCCTTGGAGGAAGTGGTCGATACTTTTGAGCTGTGGAAAATAACTCAGGACGATTTGGTGGGTGCGCGACAGGTTCTCAAGGAAGCAGCGAGCGATCGCGAAATGCAGCAAATGGCTGCGCTGGAAGTTGAGGAACTTGAGTCAAAATCGGAACATTTCGAGAGTCGTTTGAAGGTTTTGTTACTGCCTCGCGACCCGAATGATGATAAGAATATTATGCTGGAAATTCGGGCGGGTACTGGCGGAGATGAAGCTAGTATTTGGGCTGGAGATTTGCTCAGGCTGTATTCCCGTTACGCCCAAACTCAGGGCTGGATGGTGAAGTTGGTGAGCGAGTCGCTGGCGGATATGGGCGGCTTTAAAGAGGTGATTCTGGAAGTGACGGGCGACAGTGTTTATAGCAAGCTGAAGTTTGAAGCTGGGGTACACCGGGTGCAGCGGGTGCCGTTGACTGAGGCTAGTGGCCGGATTCATACTTCGACGGCGACGGTGGCTGTGATGCCGGAGGTTGATGATGTGGAGATTCACATCGATCCGAAGGATATTCAGATGAGTACGGCTCGATCGGGCGGTGCTGGCGGCCAAAATGTGAACAAGGTGGAAACTGCTGCGGATTTGTTTCACAAGCCGACTGGGATTCGGATTTTCTGTACTGAGGAGCGGAGTCAGTTGCAGAATAAGGAGCGGGCGATGCAGATTTTGCGGGCTAAGCTTTATGAAATAAAGTTGCGCCAGCAGCAGGATGAGGTGAAGGAGCTACGTTTGGGGCAGGTTGGTACTGGTTCGCGATCGGAAAAAATTCGTACCTACAACTATAAGGATAATCGGGCTACCGACCACCGTTTGAATGAGAATTTCTCGCTCAATAGTGTTTTGGAAGGGGATATTGAGGAGATTATTCAGACTTGCATTTCTCAGGATCAGCAGGATCGTTTGGCCCAATTGGCTGCTTCTACTTCTAATTGATGGGTTGATGGGAGCTTAGGCGCATTTTTGGGTGTGCCTTTGTTCTCTGATGACTTGACGGATGTGGTTGAGGAGGGCTTCCCAAATTGCATCGGCGATCGCGACTGGATACTTGAAATGTTCGAGGTCATACTGTACGATGATTTCTAGGGGTGCGAGAGTTTCCTGGTTTCGACAACTGGCAATTGTGGCGATCGTCTCTTGCTGCCATCTGGCAAATAGTCTGTAGCTGAAAAAGGAACTGCATTTTTGTCCTTTCTGGTTCAGATAGACGACTATTACTTGATGTTGTTTGGGGTAGACTTTGACTATGCGGTTTACGGGCATTCTCAGGGCTTCGGCTGCTTCTATTTTGGAGATTTGCCAGCGCTGGGGTTTGAGCCAACCGGAGGCTGTAAGGCTTTGACGGGTGTTGCGTGTCTTGCGAGTCATTTTTACTGCCCCTGATTTGCTACAAATACAATTACGATTTCAAAACTATTTACATTCTAACTGGTAAACTTTTTGCTGTCAAGCAAGAAAGACAAATTTTTTGGTAGATAAGTAAACTAGGAGTTGTGTTGATCTGGTGACTAATACTGTGGACGCAGAAGCTAGGAAGAAACTGAGCGAAGTTGTTAAGCTAGCCCGTGGCGACCTGAGTTTTAGCGCTTTTGGTAGGCTATTGGGAGTCTCTGGGTCTGCCGTTCAGTATTGGGAAAAGGGGCAGGTACTCCCGGATACGAAAAATTTGACTCAGATTGCGGCAAAAGCGGGCTTTACAATGGAAGAGTTGATGGCTCATCTCGAAGGTAAGCCAATGCCGGAACCTGTTAATACCAACGAGCTACTGAAGAAAATTCAGTGTATGCCGATGAGTGAGTTGGCAGTGATTGGTAGAGCTGTGATGGATAGGCTCGCGGCGGCGGCTGAGTCGTCTGGGTAAGTAGAGTTGATGTATCTGTTCGTAAGTAGACTGGTAGGTACGATCGCATAGCTTTTAAGTCGTGAACATCCAAAATAGACAAAAACTTAGTGAAATCATCAAAACTGCTCGTGGAACAATGAGTCAACGAGCGTTTGGTAAGCTTTTAGGCGTTTCTGCGACTGCTGTTCAGCTTTGGGAAAGGGGCGATACGGTTCCCGATACTGAAAACTTGGGTAAGCTCGCAGCGAGAGCCGGCTATACTCTGGAAGAGTTTCTCAGCTTTTTGGATGGCAATCCAGTCTCCCACCCACCAGAAATTAACGATATTGTCAAAAAAATTCAGTTTTTGCCTCCTCGTCAGGTGGCGCTAATTGCTAGAGCTGTAGCGGATAGATTCGCTGCGTCGGCTGAGGCTGCTGGAGAATGAATATGAGGCAAATTTATCTGTAAACTAGGAGTTGTGTTGATCTGGTGGTTGATACCGTGAACGCAGAAGCTAAGAGAAAATTGATCGAGATTGTGAAGCTAGCTCGTGGCGACCTGAGTTTTAGCGCTTTTGGTAGGCTATTGGGAGTCTCTGGGTCTGCCGTTCAGTATTGGGAAAAGGGGCAGGTACTCCCGGCGGCGGCTGAGTCGTCTGGGTAAGGACAGTAGATTGCGAGTTTTAAGCAACTCCCGCTTGTTCATCCAATTTTCCATCCTGTTTGATGACAACAAAAAGTCGTCGCGTCAACGGGTAAGTTCCATCAGTAAAAGCAGTTTTATTAACCGCTTTGCAAATTTGATCGATTGGGGTTTGATGTTAAGTTGACACCAATGGGCAATGCCGTGTCCCTACCCAGGTAAAAAACCCGGTTTCTGACTACTCGTAAACCAAAGAAACCGGGTTTTTAGCAGTTTTTACGAGGTGTAACGAAGTATTTTCGCAAAAACCCGGTTTCTGACTACTCGTAAAGTTTCATATAGCACAATTATCCCCAAATTGACACCTAGCCACAGACATATTTATATACTTCCGACTGTAGGGGGATGCTTTAGTTCGTTAATTAGGTGATGCTTGGCATTGAGGGCCGAAAACAGAAACTATACATTAGCCGATCGCGCGCCAACTCAATTATCGCCAACTCAATTACGCGAAACCCCACCTGAACGAGGAATATACTATGTATCAAAACTTGCCAATAACTTCGCAACTGTATAATATCAGCCTCTGGCTCGCCCAAGTGCCAGCAGAACGGACTTTAAACACAGTAGAAGACGCAGCACTTCTGTATTCCGGGCCACAATTTTTTATCGCCTTAATCGCAGGAGTCGTGCTAGCTTTCGCTTTCCAACTCTTGCTAACCAACTTATCAGTAGCAGCAGGGCTTTCTTACATGGGAAATCAATCCCATGAGAGTTCCCATTCTCACAGCGATAGCCCCCAAGTCCGACACATCGGTAAAAAGGTAGGAACTTGGACGCTAATCACTGTTACGATCGCCCTATTCTTCGCCTGCTTGCTAGCAGTTAAACTGAGTTTGATTAGTAGCCCCGGTTTAGGTGCGATCGTCGGTTTAGTCGTGTGGGCCACCTACTTCTCGATGCTGGTGTGGGTGAGTTCCACCACCGTCGGTCAGTTGATCGGTTCCCTCGTCAACACCGCCACATCAGGCTTTCAAGCCATTTTCGGTACCGCAGCGGCCGCCCTGGGCGCAAAAGCAGCTAGCAATCAAGTGGTGGCTACAGCCAAAGCAGCAGCAGCAGCAGTGGGCCACGAACTCGGTAGCGCGATCGACCCTATAAGTTTACGGGAAAACGTCGAAGACTACATCCAAGGCCTGAAACCGCCGGAATTAGACATCAAAGGGATGCGGAGTGAGTTTGAAAAGTTGCTCAATGATCCACAACTTAAGTCTATTGCGGGCGAAAATTTGCCTTCTCTCGATCGCCAAACCCTGGTAGAATTAGTCAGTTCGCGATCGGACCTATCAAAACGCGATGTCAACCGCATTGTAGATCAACTCCAAGACGCTTGGAAACAAGTCGGAAAAAAAGGAGAGCAAACAGACGGTATCGCCCAATTAGTAGAATATTTCAAATCTGCAAAATCGGGAGAATTGCTCTCAGATAAATTGACAAGCAGAGTAGAACAAACCCTCAGCAATCTGGGCGGTCAAAATCAAGGACAAAGCCCGACAATGATGTCCCAAGCAACAACAATGGCAGTCAATGCTTTAATGGGAATAGTTTTGGGACGCACAGATATTTCTGACTTTGATGTGGAAAAAGTAGTCGGTCAGCTAAAAACAGCCAAAGATAAAGTTAGCCAGCAAACTGATAAAATTACCGCTCAAGTCAAAGGCGAACCCGAACCTTACAGTTACATTCGCGCCGATGTAGAAAACTACTTGCTGAATGCTTATTCCTGGCAAATGAACCCGGAAAAAATTGAACACGACTTCCGAGAAGTTATCTACGATCCCAGCGCCGATCCGGGAACAGTTCGCCGCGAATTAGAAAAACTCAAGAAGTCAAAGTTTGCTGAAATTCTGGCCAGCAGAGGAGTGTTTACTCAAAGCAAGATCAAAGAAATTGTCAATGAATTGGAAACAATTAGACAGCGAGTTTTAAACACTGTTATTTTTGCTGAGGAACAAGAAAAAGTCCGCGATTTACAGTGGCGATTGGAAACTTATCTGAAGTTAACGCCAAAAGAGGAACTGACAGCAGCAGCTATTGGTAAGGATTTCCAGCCAATTCTCGAAGATTCTGATGCTACTTACGAACAGTTGCGCGATCGGCTTGCTCCTTACAATAAGGATAGTTTCGTGCGAATTCTCCGAGGCCGCGAAAGCTTCGGCTTTCAGGAAGTAGAAGAGATTGTTAAGGATTTGGAAAGGACAAAAGATGTAGTTTTGGCAGATGCTCAAGGTCTGCAAGAAGCCGCTAAAGTTCGCATCGATAATCAGTGGCAAAAAGTGCAAGAATACTTGCAGTCTACGGGTAAATCCGAACTCAATCCCGAAGGTATTAAGCGAGATTTCAAAACCCTGTTAGAAAATCCAGAAGCGGGAATGTGGGCGCTGAGATCGAGAGCTTCTAAGTTCGATCGCGAAACCTTAGTAAAATTGCTATCTCAGCGAAAAGACCTCAGCGAAGACCAAGTGAATCAACTCCTCGACAGCGCTGAAGAAACTTGGCACAGTGCGCTGAATGCACCGCAAAAGATCGCTGACAAAGCTAAGGAACAGTACGACGAAACAACTACTGCGCTGGCAGATTATCTGCGAAATACTGGCAAGTCTGAACTGAATCCTGAAGGCATTCAGCGCGATTTGACTAAACTGATGGAAAATCCGAAAGAAGGAGCTTTAGCGCTGCGAGGTCGTTTGTCGCACTTTGACCGCGATACTTTGGTAAAACTGCTTTCTCAAAGAGAAGATTTGAGTGAGGAACAAGTTAATCAAATTATCGACCAAGTGCAAAATACGATCGGCTCGATTGTGAAATCGCCGCGCCGTTTGGCAAGGCGGATGCAAAGTCAAGCGCAAGATTTTCAGGGTGTTTTAGAGGATTATTTGCGGAATACTGGTAAGGATGAATTGAATCCTGAAGCTATCAAGCGTGATTTGCAATTGTTGCTGCACGATCCGAAAGTTGGGGCTTATAGTTTGGGTGAACGGCTGTCGCATATCGATCGCGCTACAGTTGTTTCTCTGTTGTCTCAGCGCCCGGATATTTCGGAAGTGGAAGCGAATCGCATTGTCGATCAAGTTTTGTCGGTGCGCGACCAATTCCAACAGCAAATTCAGAAAATACAGGAGCGCATTCAGTCGGTAATTGATGGGATTTTGGCAAAGGTTCGGGATTATCTGAATTCGCTCGATCGCCCAGAACTCAATTATGAGGGTATTACGCGGGATGTTCGTAAGTTGTTTGATGATCCGCAGGCGGGATTTGATGCTTTGCGCGATCGGCTCTTGCACTTCAACCGCGATACTTTAGTAGCATTGATTAGTTCTCGCGAGGATATCTCTGAAGCAGACGCCAACCGTTTGATCGACCAGATCGAAAAAAGCCGAAACACAGTGCTACAAAGAGCTGAACGCTTACAGCAAGAAGCACAACTCCGCCTGGAAAGTATCAAATTACAAGCGGAAAAACAAGCGGAAGAAACTCGCAAAGCGGCAGAAGTGGCGTCTTGGTGGCTGTTTTTTACTGCACTTTCCTCGGCCGTAGCGTCAGCCGGTGCTGGTGCTCTAGCTGTGATCCGGTAAAAATCACAGTTTGCACCATTGTCAGCAACAGGCAAGATGCCTGTTCCACAAAGAGTGACTTTTATTGTAGAACAGGTATTTTGGGTCATACACAGGCAAGATGCCTGTTCCACAAAGAGTGACTTTTATTGTAGAACAGGTATTTTGGGTCATACACAGGCAAGATGCCTGTTCCACAAAGAGTGACTTTTATTGTAGAACAGGTATTTTGGGTCATACACAGGCAAGATGCCTGTTCCACAAAGAGTGACTTTTATTGTAGAACAGGTATTTTGGGTCATACACAGGCAAGATGCCTGTTCCACAAAGAGTGACTTTTCTTGTGGAACAGGCATCTTGCCTGTTCATACAAGGCTTATTGAGAATGGTGAACGATCGCAAAATTTGAGAAAATGCCGATAATGGGGTTGTAACTTACGATTCATGCGTTATGAATAGTAAGGAACCCAAGGTTTTGTAGATACTATAGTGGTTCTCAAGAAAGTGAGGTCAGCCCAACCCAGTTAAAATACTTAGACCCTGCCCCAATGCTCAACGACTTAGATCTCAAACCGAACCAGGCAAATTGCCTACTGGCATCTTGAGGAGAGCCACACGATGCAACTCCGAAAAAAAACACTATTAATTGTCGGTGCAGCCCTGATTTGCCTAATTGTCGTTCTCTATGCCACGGCATCGACTATTTTGCTGCACGATTTTCACAATCTTGAGGCGCAGTATGTCCGGCAGGATGTGGCGCGCGCTCTGGATACTTTGGATGATGATTTGTCGAATTTAGACACTAGCGCCCAAGATTATGCCGAGTGGGATGACACTTACTCCTTTGTCAATACACAAAGTCAGGATTTTGTTAAATCAAATTTTGTAGATTCTACGTTTGTTTATTTAAGACTCAATTTATTGGTGGTGCTGGACTCCAAGGGTGAAACGGTTTTCAGTAAAGGTTTTGACCTAAAGTCGAAAACCCAGACCCCGATTCCAGAAAGCTTGAAACAGCACCTTACTGCCACGCTGCTAGACTCTAGGACAGATTCTGGTGGTGTTCTACGAGCTAAAACAGGCGTTCTCACTCTGCCAGAAGCCACGCTGCTGGTTAGCTCAAAGCCCATCCTCAACAGCAATGCGATCGGTCCGCCTCGTGGCACTCTGATAGTGGGACGCTACCTCGACAATAGCGAGGTCGAATTGATCTCAAGACTGACCCACTTGTCAGTAGACTTTAGGTTGCCGAGTTTAGATTTTAAAGTCGAATCGACCAGCGACTACTGGCCTAGCGCGAAAACGATAGTTAAGTCTCAGCAAGAATTGGAAAATCTCAAAATCAGAATTTCCAACCTCAAATCAGTAGAAATTTTAGTCGCACCGCTCAGTAACAGCTTAGTCGCAGGATATGCTCTGATCCGGGACATCAATGGTAAGCCAGGACTGATGCTGCGAGTAGAAGTAGACCGAGTAATCTATAGGCAAGGTCAAGCGACGTTAGAACTGTTTACTTTATCGATATTGGCAGTAGGTTTGGTGTTTAGCGCGATCGCCCTACTATTATTAGAAAAATTGGTTTTAGCCAGATTGCAAGACTTGAGTACCAGCGTCAGGAACATCGCCACCAACGGCGACCCAGACTTGCGCGTTCATATGTCGGGAGCTGATGAACTATCCAGCTTGGCTGAAACCATCAATCAAATGCTTGAAGCCTTAAACGATTCTCAAGCCGAACGCAATGAAAGTGAAGACCGCTATCGGTTGATGGCTGATAACTCCACCGACATGATCAGCAGACACAACCCCAAAGGCATTTTTGTTTATGTATCGCCAGCTTGCAAAGCTTTGCTGGGGTATGAACCTGAAGAACTGGTTGGTCGGGTTCCGAAGGATTATTTTCACCCAGAAGATTTACAAAAGCTAGCCAAAGCGCACATTAAATTGATGTCGCTGGCAGTTACTTATACCCTCAGCTATCGCATCCGCCGCAAAGACGGCAAGTATATTTGGTTTGAAACTACCAGCCGCACCATTCGTGACGAGGTTTCCGGCGAAGTCCAAGAAATTATCGGCATTTCTCGCGACATCAGCTTCCGCAAGGAAACAGAACAAGAACTGCGAGAAAGCGAAGCTGCAATTAAAGCTTTGTATCAAGTGACCTCAGCTCCTCGTACAGACCCGCTCAACCGCCTCTGGGCCTTCGATTTGCGCCTCCAAGAATTGCTGACTATGGGATGTAGACAGTTTGGGATGGAAGTGGGGGTTTTGTCGGCTATTGAAGGCGAAAACTATCAAATCAGGGCGGCTAAGTGTCCAGATGATTCGATCGCGATCGGGCAAGTCTATGATTTACAAAAAACCTTCTGCGTTGCTACAGCAAAGTCAAAGGAACCGCTTCATTTTGAGTCGGTGAGGTTTTTGTCCTTGTCTTTTGACGGCGACTGCCCCTCATTTAATAATGAGTCTGCGTTCAACATAGAATCCTACATGGGCATTCCTGTCTTGGTGGCTGGAAAAGTCTACGGTACTCTATGTTTCTGGAGTGCAACCCCCCTGACTGAACCTTTCAGAGTGGTAGATAGAGAATTGCTGAAACTGATGGCTCAATGGGTCGCTAGCGAACTGGAACGCCAGCAATCGGGCATCGATTTAGCAAAAGCTCGTGACGAAGCACTGGCGGCTACCAGAGTCAAAAGTGAGTTTTTAGCCACTATGAGCCATGAAATTCGCACTCCGATGAATGGAGTTATCGGCATGACGGGTTTGTTGCTGGATACTCGCTTAACTTCCGAACAACAAGATTTTGTGGAAACTATCCGCAGCAGTGGCGATGCTTTGCTGACGCTGATTAATGATATTCTAGATTTCTCGAAAATTGAATCGGGAAAATTCGATTTGGAGGAACATCTCTTTGATATCCGCACTTGTATTGAGGAATCTCTGGACTTGGTAGCTGCTAGGGCGGCACAAAAAAAACTCGAATTGGGTTATTTGATAGATGGTTCCTTGCCTGCAACTGCGATCGGGGATAGCACCCGCTTGAGGCAAATTTTAATCAATTTGCTCAGCAATGCAGTGAAATTTACTGAGTCTGGAGAAGTTGTGGTATCTTGTACGGCAAAAAAAATGCCAATGCCTTTGTCTATAGCTACACAACAGCCAGAATTATTGGAGAGCGAACAATCAAAAATTCACCAAATATACGAAATACAATTCGCGGTTAAAGATACTGGTATCGGCATTCGGGGCGATCGCATGAATCGACTGTTTAAATCTTTTAGTCAAGTTGATTCTTCCACAAACCGGCACTATGGCGGTACTGGATTAGGCTTGGCAATTAGCAAGCGTTTAGCCGAAATGATGGGCGGCAGGATGTGGGTGGAAAGTGGGGGAAATTTGGCTGGGAATCCTCCCGAAGGTTTTAAATCGACAGTTTTAGATCGGGAATTGGTCGCAAATTGCGATCGACTAAAATTGACTGAAATTGACACTCAAACGAATAATCTCAAGTCCGTTGGCTCTACTTTTTATTTCACTGCGATCGTTCCCTGCTATAACTGTTCATTGCCAATTAATTTGAGTAATTCTCAACCTGAATTAGCTGGCAAGCGAGTCTTGATTGTCGATGACAATGCAACTAATCGCCAAATATTGACTCTGCAAACTCAGTCTTGGGGAATGGTGCCGACAACTGTGGCTTCGGCTCGTTTGGCCTTAAATTTGCTCGCTGCCAAAGAAGAGTTTGACTTGGCAGTTTTGGATATGCAAATGCCCGAAATCGACGGCTTGACTTTAGCAGTGCAAATTCGGATGTCAGAGGCGGGCGCACAGTTGCCGTTGGTGATGCTGACTTCGATGGGTAGGCAGGAAATTCGCACTCCTGTGATTGAGGTGAATTTTGCTGCTTTTTTGAATAAGCCGATCAAACAATCGCAGCTTTATAATGTTTTAATCAATATTTTTGGGGAATCGACTGGTGAAGTGAGAGTGCAGCGCAGCAGTGGGCGTTTATCTAAAAGTATACCAATGATTGCTCAGGAGTTGCCGCTGCGGATTCTTTTGGCTGACGATCATTTGGTGAATCAGAAGGTGGGTTTACAGATTTTGCAACGGATGGGCTATCGCGCGGATGTGGCGGGAAATGGTAAGGAAGTCCTGGAAGCTTTGCGTCGCCAGCCTTACGATGTCATACTGATGGATATCCAAATGCCGGAAATGGATGGCTTGGAGGCTTCGCGACTGATTTGTCAGGAATGGGAGGCTGCTGCGAAACCTTGGATTGTGGCAATGACGGCAAATGCGATGCGGGGCGATCGCGAAGAGTGCATCGCTGCGGGGATGGATGATTATTTAAGTAAGCCGATCGAGATTGATGAGTTGGTTCGAGTTTTAAGGGGCTGTCAGTCGCGATCGCCGATCGAGTTCGATCGCTGGCAATCGATGATTTCTGCGAGTTCTAATGCGGAAGAAATCGGCAAAAATGAATTAGAAGTACGATCTAATTTGACTGTTGCCGACAATCCACAACTGACAATTGTCGATGCCAAACCAGCACCTAGTCAATCTTTTACTGAGGATGCGCCAGAAGATAATAAATGCCTGAGTCAAAAAATTCTTGATGGATTGCGAGAGGTAGAAGCCTTAGATGAGGTGATTGAAATTTACCTCGAAACAGCGCCCCAATTGCTACTTGGCATCTCTGGGGCTGTAAATAGTGCTGATCCGCTGGCTTTAAGGCGATCGGCTCACTCTTTAAAATCGATTAGTGGTACTCTCGGTGCTTTTCGGTTATTTGAGCTTTGCGAGGAACTAGAATTAATGGGCCGAATGGGGACAGATGCGAACAAGTCTTTGCCTCCGAAAGCCCGTGCGGTTTTAGAACAGGTTGAAGCTGAGTATCAAAGAGTTGAAGCGGCTTTGAAAATGGAATTGCTCTACAGTAGGGACTAAGGCCAAGCCGTCTCGTGATTTCTGAGGATACGGCAATGCCGTTTCCCTACTAAATCAAACCATCAAAATTCGACAATGACAGTAGTAGTAGTAGGTTGGGTTGAGGCTTTGCGAAACCCAACTCTTCTAAAATCAGTGTTGGGTTTCGCAAAGTTGGGTTGAGGCTTTGCGAAACCCAACTCTTCTAAAATCAGTGTTGGGTTTCGCAAAGTTGGGTTGAGGCTTTGCGAAACCCAACTCTTCTAAAATCAGTGTTGGGTTTCGCAAAGTTGGGTTGAGGCTTTGCGAAACCCAACTCTTCTAAAATCAGTGTTGGGTTTCGCAAAGCCTCAACCCAACCTACAGAATTTCGGTGTTGTTCAAATATCCAAACAGTCAACAGTGAAAAGTCAACAATCAATTAATCCTTATTTCTATTTGTGAAAAAATCAAAATTCGACAATGACAGGGGCATGATCGCTGGGTTTAACTAACTTTCTAGGACTAACATCTATGGTGCAGTTTGTAGCTTTTTCGTACAAGGGAAGACTGAGATAATGGTGGTCAATTCTCCAGCCATTGTTGCGAGGAAATGAGGCTGCGCGATAGTCCCACCAGCTATAATGGCCACCTTCTGATGTGAATTTACGAAAGGGGTCGTTCAATCCTAATTCGATGATTTCTTTTAGTGCGAGGCGCTCTGGGACTGATAGTCCGGCGGAGTTAGCAGAAGCTTTGGGGGCATAAATATCTAGATCGCCCGGAACTATATTGAAGTCTCCACAAATACATAAATTGGGTGATTTATCAAGAGCAACTTCGAGGTATTGTTGTAACAATTTGAGCCAATATAGTTTGTATTCATATTTATCGCAGCCAACTTCTGAACCGTTGGGAACATATACACAAATGATCCGAATATCGTCGATTAGTCCAGTGATGAGGCGCTTTTGTTCATCAAAACTGCCGACGGTTTCGTCACCGAGAATGGGCGCAAATCCGGCGCTGACTTGTCCAAGAGGCGATCGACTCAAAATCGCCACGCCATTGTAAGATTTTTGACCGGAAATGTAACAGTTGTAGCCTATGTCGAGAAAGGGTTGCAGGGGGAAATCTTTGTCTATAACTTTGGTTTCTTGCAGACACAGAACTTCTACAGGGTTTGCTTGTAGCCAGTTAATGACGTGTTCGAGGCGGGTGCGGATTGAGTTGACGTTCCAGGTGGCGATTTTCATGGAAGAAGGAAGAAGGAAGAAGGAAGAAGTAAGAAGGAAGAAGGAAGAAGGCTCAACGACTGGGTTTATCCTGAACGAAGTCGAAGAGTTCAGGATAAACCCAGTCGTTGGGTTCAGCGCACCGCTTCGCTTAGGAACCAGGAAGCAGGAAGAATGCTTATACAATAAGCTTTTTACCCATCTGTATTTTATGTTGGATTCGGCAAAGTTGAATAATATCTGTAGCTCAACTACGACACGGCCTTGCTTGTGCTAGATTGATCGTAATTATTTGAACTCTTCTCCTCCGGCGCGTCAGAAAAATGGTTATCACAAAACGAGGGCTTGTTCTAAGTGCAGCAGCGATGCTTCTCACTGCTGTAACTCTTGCCAACACTGGTTGCAGTTCTAAATCTCTGGCTTCTTTTAGGGGAAGTCCTAAAGAGTTGGTTGATGAAGTTTGGCAGATTATTGACAAAAGTTATGTTGATGGCACTTTTAACCAGGTTGACTGGAAAGCGGTGCGGAAGGATTATTTGAACCGAACTTATAGCACCGATGAGGAGGCTTATAAGGCGGTTCGGGAAATGCTGAAGAAGCTGGATGATCCTTATACGCGGTTTATGAACCCAGAAGAGTTCAAAAATATGCAGGTTGACACTTCTGGAGAATTGACAGGAGTGGGGATTCAGTTGACTCAAGATGAGAAAACTAAGAAGTTAGTGGTGATTTCGCCAATAGAGGATAGTCCTGCTTTTAATGCTGGTATTCAAGCGAAAGATATTATTAGTAAAATTGATGGTAAGAGCACGGAGGGGATGGATACGAATCAAGCGGTAAATTTGATTCGTGGTAAGGTTGATACTCAGGTGACTCTGACTATTCTTCGCAAGAACAAGGAAATAGAATTTAAGCTGAAGCGGGCTAAGATTGAAATTCATCCTGTGCGACATTCGGTGCAGAAAAGTCCGATCGGGGAAATTGGCTATATTCGCCTAAATCAGTTTAGTGCAAATGCGGCATCGGAAATGCGATCTTCAATGCAGGATTTGGAAAAGAAAAAGGTGACAGGCTATATTTTAGACCTGCGTTCCAATCCGGGTGGGTTGCTGTACGGGAGTATTGAGATTGCTCGGATGTGGCTGAAAGAAGGTACGATCGTCTCGACGGTCGATCGCGTCGGTGAGACCGATCGACAAACTGCCAATAAAAAAGCGATTACTGACAAACCCTTAGTTATATTGGTAGACGGCGGTTCTGCCAGTGCTAGCGAGATTCTTTCCGGTGCTTTGCAGGACAACAAACGCGGAGTTTTGGTAGGAACAAAGACTTTTGGGAAAGGTTTAGTGCAGTCGGTACGCGGCGTGGGAAATGGTTCCGGTTTAGCAGTTACCATCGCTAAATATTTTACCCCTAGCGGACGCGATATCAACCACTTGGGCATTGAACCGGATGTTAAAGTTGAACTCACCGATGCTAAAAAAGAAGAGTTGAGGCGCGATCGCGATAAAATCGGTACGACAGCAGATCCGCAGTATGCCAAAGCTTTGGAGGTTTTGACAAAAAAAGTGACTGGTAAAACCGGAGATCTGAAAGCCCAGTCGAAACCGAATGCTACCCCAGCTAAAGTTAAAGCTGCACAGCCCAAGCCTAAGTAGCTGTTAATTTAAACGGAGAGGGTGGGATTTGAACCCACGTTAGAGTCGCCCCTAAAGTAGTTTTCGAGACTACCGCATTCAACCGCTCTGCCACCTCTCCAATTGGTTGACCGCTTTACAATGATTGCACAACAAGAGCTAAAAATCAACTCAAAATTTATGGTTGCAGTTGGTGAGGGTATTTTGGTGTCCGATAACAGGCAGGATGCCTGTTCCACAAAGAGTGAATCATGCCTGTTCCACAAAGAGTGAATTTAGATTGTGGGGCGATGCACCCTGCCCGCCCGTAGCATTTCCCCATCTCTACAATAAAGAAGTCTGGTTTTCTTCCGACTCCAGGGTGGTCTTAAATCCGCCTACTGGTGTCCACAGTATCCCTCCATCCCGTCCCGTCCAGAAAATTTGAGTTTGAGTTTTTTGAAGTTGTGCGACGGTTTCTGGGTCAATTTCGTCCGCAGAGGCGATCGCCACTTTTGGGCCAACCGCCTTCAATAACTCCGGTGTCAGAGTTTTCCCCGACCACCACAGCACTTGAGCTGGCTTCAAAGTTCCCGTTGCTACCAATTTCTTTTGGGCTTCCGGTGCAATTTCACCTAGTATCAACCAAGTTCGATCGCCCACCAGCAATTCTACCACCGGGATTTCTGCATTCACAAGCTGTAACCGCACAGAACCCAGATTAATTGTGCTGTTAGTTTCTAAAGGAAAGTAAACTCCTTGGCGAGATTGCACCGCAGTCATCAATTCCTGACGATTGCCAGAGTGGATTTGCGTGGGAACGTTGTTATCATAAAATGCTTTAATTGGCAAGCGTTCTAATAATTTCCCCCAACCTGCATTTAAACCTAAATGAGGATGGGTGGCGATCGCACTATTCACAGAATTAACTCCTTGCTGCTGCAAAAAAGGCAATACTATAAACCTGACTGTATTTTCATCACCACTATTAATTAGTGCCACTTTTCCCCGCTCTTGAATTACCAAAACAGGTTCTCTCGGTGTCGCCAGCAAAGTAACTTGAAATAAAGATGCCTGACTGTACCAAGCTGGTAAAACTATGATACTAATTCCCGCCACAATTGCCAGCGGTAAAATTGCAGCAGATGAAAAACTTGGCAGGGAAACAACTCTGCTTTTTTCCTTCTTCCCTCCTTGTACCCTGAGCGAAGTCGAAGGGCTTTCTTCCTTCTTCCTTCTTCAATCCAAACCCAGCAAATTAAACTGTAAAGTGCGATTAGCTGAAACTCCGATAGAGTGCCGACAGCTACTGAATTACCGGGTAACTGGGAGAAATATTGTGCGATCGCAATTAACCACTTTGCGGGATAGTCTAGCAGTTGCGCCAACCCACTGCCAGCGAGGGGAAAAATCAATCCAGCTAAAGCACTAATCATTCCCCCAATACTCAAAATCCAGAGTAAAGGAGCCGCAATAATGTTGACAAAAATGCTGTAGGGAGATACTACATTAAAAACGTAAAGTAGCAGCGGTAGCACCCAAACTGAAGCAGCGATGGGAACAACAAAAATAGAAGCGATCGCCGGGGGCATCCAGTCCAGTTTTGCCATCAGTGGTGGCGATGTAACTATCAATCCCAAAGTTGCCAAAAAACTCAGTTGAAAACCTAAATCCCAAATCCATAGAGGGTTAATTAGCAGTAAAATAATCGCAGCGATTAACAGCAATCCCAGTGCCTTAACTTCTCGCTGCAAGACCAAAGCAAATAGGGTTCCAAATCCCATTAAAGCGGCACGACAGACTGAAGCTTCAAAGCCAGTTAATCCCACTAACAAAAATAAAGCCCCGACACCGCAACTAAATTGTAACTGTTTAGAAAAACGCCTGGTTAAAGCTAGAACTAAAGCCAAAACCATAGAAACTTGAGTGCCGGAAGCTGCGATCGCATGGGCCAATCCAACTTGCACAAAATAGTCACGGATGTTGTAAGGTAAATCTACTGCTTGCTTGCCCAGGGCGATCGCACTAATCAACGGCCCTTCAGGAACATTTAAGTATAGTAGTTGCGATCGGACAATCCGCTGTCGCATCGCTTGAATTTTCGATGGCGGCATTCCGCTGGACTCGGAGAAGGCAGCAGCTTGGTTGTCACCTCGCTTGACATCCGCGATCGCATTTTCTGTCCTCCAGTCAATTTGCCGCCCATTCAGCCCCGCAAAAGCGCCCGATCTGGCTAAATATGCTTCAAAATCAAAAGCCCCCGGATTTGAGGGCGGCTGCGGTTTGTACAAAGAACCCACCACGGCGATCGTATTGTCTTCGTACAAGCCCGTTGCTTGCAACAAGGGTACTGTGACGTAGAGTTTCCCAGATACTTCGCGATTGACGACTACTCCTCCCTCACCGCCGTTAATTTCGCTAACTAGATTAGTGTCTAGCCAAAATTGCGATCGGCCCGATCGAGTTAACCGTGGTGTACTGACAACTCTACCGCGTACTGTCACCGCTATTTCTTGAGTATTGCCCCCAGCCGGAATCAATTTGCTGATATCATTAATTGCTGGTACTGGCGATCGAATTTGAAAATAAAAGCTAGCCAGAAATCCCGTCAAACCTGCGAGGAACCATACCCATTTCGACCTCGGCAGCATTTGAAAAAAAGTCAATTCTTCGGTTTTTTCTAAGGAAGCATCAGCAGGATTTTTAGGGGTTCTGCTGCGTCTTTTTTTACTGTTTTTGACAGCATTTCGAGTGAATTTTCGCAAAAATCTCGGTAGTGCGATCGCGCTAACAACTCCCAAGGAAAGTATACCGTAACGTCCCCAAGGAACCGCTGTAGAAATCAATCCCAAAATGTAGGCAAGACAGAAAATTACACCCGTTGTTTGATTCATCAAAACCTAAAACACAATAGCTATTGAATCCCCGACTTCTTTAAAAAGTCGGGACACGGCTTTAAAAAGTAGGGACACGGCACTGCATTGGTGTCAACTTAAGCCGAAAGCCCGCCAGGGACTGAAGTCCCTGTCTAATAGCGAAAGTCCTCGGTCGAGGACTAATGAGTTCTTCAGTCCTCTTTAGAGGACTTTCGCTTTGAGACAGGGGTTTCAACCCCTGTCGGACTATCGGTTTTACCTTAAGTTGACACCAATGGGCACAGCCGTGTCCGTACAGGTATGCTCTTAAATAGACAAACCCAATTTTAAACCGAAAGCCGCGTGAAGCACCATCAGTGCCAGGGCTGTAGTGCCCAAATAAGCATGAACCGCGCGCAGTGCTAGTTTGTCGCCCCCAAAACCAGTTAGCGAAATCAAACTGTTAGTTGTCAGCAATACAATGATTGTCGAACCAGTCCAAAAATGAGGGCTTTCCATCACTGGCTGATGCTGCATCACCAGGGACAACAAGCCGCCAGTATAGCCCAAAGCGATGAACAAAAACATTAAGGGAGCAATTTTGCGGTGATCTAAGCGATTTTTGATTGCCACATCTTTGTCCGCAGCCAAACGTCCTTGCCATCCTGTATAACCGACAAAACTGCCCATCGCCACAACCACGATTCCCATCATTGCAGGATGTCCCCAATGGGTAATTGGTTCGGGAATTCCTAAGTTGCGGAATTGATTAGCGATCGGTTCTAGAATTTCACTTAAGTTTGCCATGTCTCTATTTCGCGATCGATATTTTTGGAGTAATTATTAAAATATTATAGAGGATTTGATATATCAACAGCATATACTTTCAGAAAATTTGGCCGGCTAATATCGGCTGTGAGATTTTGAGGCAATACCTGCTGTTTCAAATTAATTAGGTAGAAGATACAAGCTAGAGTTTAACTCCCCCGAAAATAAATTTAGGGGCTTCAAAATCTAACATCTTTTTTGACTTCGATCAATAAAATTCGAGTGTTTTACTCTCTAATTTTGCGATCGACTGATGCCAATAAAACTCCAGGTTCCAAGTATTAGACAAAATTGCATCAAGTATGCGATCTGCCTGGACGGACGAGAGCTTCTGTAGCGCCAGACTAAGAGTCTGAACGAACTTTGAACTCACCGAAAGCACTTTTTTTTGTCTGTTGCAGCAGGCAAGGATCGACTTTCAAGCGTCGCCTCCCTCGGAACCTTGCAATCACTAGATTCGCTGGGCTGTCGCCAAAGTAGCTTCCGAAGGTTGGATATGGTACTTTACGAGATTTGCCAGTTCTTGTAACTGACTAATGGCTTCTGCACCTTCGAGTTTCATCAGTTCGCGATCGTCCCGCATTTCAGTCCAAGTGATACCGTAATCGGACACTAAAAATCGAATCAGATGGTTATCCGTTAAACTGACCATAAATGAGGCACTGTTCATCTGACCCCCGCAAGTGTAGCAGGATGCCAGATAACCCCGATGCTCTAGCACGATTGCTAAAGCTTGAAGGTTCATTACCAAATCTTGGACGAATCTACGGTGTTGTTCTGCAAGTCTCAGAAACACAGTTTTTCTCCTATCACCACGCCGTGTATTTTAGACCTAATTTCATAACTTCTTAATAATTAGGTCTGTAGGTGCTGGTACAATATAGCTTGTAAAAGTATAGTCATTTATTACATGACGTGGGAGGCATGAAGTCCCTCCCCTTTCTTTTTTACTTCGAGCGGATTGACCCGCCTCGGCTGAACTACACAGCTCCCTATCCCATTGCACAAGGCATTTGGGATTGCTTTTCTCAAAATATTGTAAGACCCATTAACGTCGGCATTGATCAATCGACCCTCCGACATTTTGTACAATCCTCTCTTAATTCGTTTGCCACTAAATGTGACATCCAGGGCACCAATACGTTCAGTATGCTAGAAAAAAATCGAAATAGCGATCTCTTCAGCCCACGGTTACTAGATTAACCGAGTTGTGCGATCGACGGAGTATCACCAACGACATTCAGGCCAAACACTCTGCTACAGAGGACTCCATCCACAAAATTTGCCTTGTATCATGGGTGATTCAGCCCTTGGATCACCCAAAGATACAAATAACTAATGATAGTTATCCAGTTAGTTAAGTAGAAGATGTCAATCACCCTGGGGATACTCCTCCCAAAGAGTCGTCGTCTGTCGTAAGCTCCGAAAGTCCCCATTTCCCAAGATCAAATGATCCAGCAGCGGAATGCACAAACACTGCGCCCCAGCCAGCAACTGCCGCGTCAAAGCAATATCCTCCGGGCTCGGCTCCAGATTTCCCGACGGATGATTGTGCGAGATAATTGCCCTTGTGGCCCCTTGGCGGATTACCTCGCGAAAAATATCCCTTGGGTGAGCCAAAGTTTCTGTTGCTGTGCCGATCGTAATTACCTGAGTTCCCAGCAGCCGATTTTTCACATCCAGCAACACCACAGCAAAACGTTCCTGAGACTGCCACATCAAATCCTGGCTCAAAGCATCCGCAGCCGATTGGGGAGAGTCAACCACAGCCAAATCCGGTGGCCGCGACTGAAACACCCGCTTCCCCAACTCCACCGCAGCCAAAATCCCCGTCGCCTTAGCAGGACCAATCCCGTGAATCTGGGTCAATTCCTGCACGCTAATATCCCGCAGCACAGCCAGAGGGTCGCGCTGGTGCTGACTCAACTGATTTAAAATATATTGTCCCAGCCCCACAGCCGAAAGTTTACCCTTTCCCTGCCCAGTACCGAGCAGAATCGCAATCAGTTCCGCAGTCGCCAAGCTTTTCGGACCACCAGCCATCAAGCGCTCGCGTGGCCGTTCACTCGTCGGCAAATCGACAATTCTCAGGCTGTAAGTCATTCGATTTTAGATTTTAGATTTTAGATTGAACCCACAGATGAATCCGGGGGCTGGTTGTCATGATGTTACGTGTTTTAAATAGTCATTGACGCAGCACCACAAGCTCAAGTATTGAATAATATTAGCCGATCGATTTCCCTCTTCAAATCAGTGCGATCACTTAAAAAAAAACAAGGCATTAACCAAGGCTGTTCGGGATTTACTGGCGTTTTTGATCAATACTCATTGGTAGTGAGTAGTTCAAATAATAAGCTGTGGAGCATTTAAAATGGTATTGTAGGGTGCGTAGGGGCTCTTGGCCAAGAGCCCGTAAAAGGCGTTTCCCATGTATAGTCAGTGTGTAGGGGCTAAGAGAGCCATTCGCCCCTACTGACGCACCCTACATGGATAGTTAATGGTTTAAATGCGTAACAGCTTAAATAGCTTTTGAAAGCTTAAGATATACAAATACTTCCTAGCCAAAACTATGCAAGTCCGTTTTAATGTAGTTCGCCAAAATCAAAACGAACCTCCCCGCGTTCACGCCTACACCCTAGAGGTAGAAGAGAGCAACACTATCCTCGACTGCCTCAACAGCATTAAGTGGGAGCAGGACGGCACCTTAGCCTACCGCAAAAATTGCCGCAACACAATTTGTGGCAGTTGTTCCATGCGGATTAATGGTCGATCGGCATTAGCTTGCAAAGAAAATGTTGGCAGCGAACTCGCAAGACTTGACAAAATAGCTAATTTCAGTTCAGCAGAAAAGCCGATCGACTTAATCCCAGAAATTACGATCGCCCCAATGGGAAATATGCCAGTAATTAAAGATTTGGTCGTCGATATGACCAGTTTTTGGGACAACCTGGAAGCCGTTGACCCCTACGTCAGCACTTCGGCGCGAGCAGTTCCAGAACGGGAATTTCTGCAAACCCCAGAAGAGCGATCGAAACTTGACCAGACAGGCAATTGTATCCTCTGCGGCGCGTGCTATTCTGAATGCAACGCCCGCGAAGTCAACCCCGAATTTGTCGGCCCCCACGCCCTCGCCAAAGCTTATCGCACGATCGCCGACACCCGCGATAGCAATACCGAAAATCGGCTGGAAAAATACAACCAAGGCACCGAAGGCGTTTGGGGGTGTACCCGTTGTTACTACTGCAACTCGGTTTGTCCGATGGAAGTTGCGCCGATGGATCAAATTGGTAAGATTAAACAGCAGATCCTCGATCGCAAAGATGACCAAGCGAGTCGATCGATTCGCCATCGCAAAGTCCTAATCAATCTAGTCAAAGAAGGTGGCTGGATAGACGAGCGTAAATTTGGCATCGAAGTAGTAGGAAACTACTTCCGCGATGTGAAAGGTTTGTTAAGTCTGGGCCCATTAGGTTTAAGAATGATTGCTCGTGGCAAATTCCCGTTATCCTTTGAGAGTTCAGAAGGCACAAAAACCATCCGAGATTTGATTGAATCGGTTCAAAGTTTAGAAAATTCAGCAGATTAAGCAAATTGCAGGTTTATAGGTACTATCAATATCCCGTAGGGACACGGCAGTGCCGTGTCCTCCGCATTAATGTGCCGTGTCCTACCTTAATGTCACTTCCTACCTTGTTGAGTGGAGTGCAATTTTATTACTTAACAATCCCCAAAACTGATGCAGATTCAGACCCAGTAATTTCACCTAAAGTAGGCGCTCTTTGAACCCGTGCAATTTTGGGAATCAAAAGTTGATTCGCATAAATCCGAGGATTATCTTGAGCGATTTGGATGTAAGATTGTCGGACTTCGGCGTTGACTGCGACAGTTTTCGTATCGTAAACTTGCATCGCCATCTTGGGATAAAAACCAATGCCAACAATGGGTATCAAAAAGCAAAATGCGATCGCAACTTCGCGAGGTTGAGCATCAATAAACGGTGCATCACCAGGCAAAACGCAACTATTACCAAAACAAACTGCTTCATCCAGATTATTTCTCTGATTCTGCAAATCTAAATCCTCGATGTCACAAGCCGCCGCAGCTCCAGAATTGTAAAATAGCTGGCGCAGCATCGAGAGCAAATAAATCGGTGTCAAAATCACTCCAACCGCCGCCAGAAACACAATCACGGCGCGGAAAGAATCGCTGTAGATATCGCTAGTTGCCACACCCACAAATACCGAGAGTTCGCTAGCAAAACCACTCATACCGGGAAGTGCTAGGGATGCCAAAGCGCCTACCGTAAACAAGGCAAAAACTTTGGGCATGACTTTGCCAATCTCGCCCATTTCATCCATGATCATGGTATGGGTGCGATCGTAGGTGACGCCAGCCAGAAAGAACAATACTGAGGCGATCAAACCGTGGGAAATCATTTGCAGCAGCGCCCCGTTGATTCCCAAATCCGTGAAGGAAGCAATACCGAGGAGCACGAATCCCATGTGGGAAATTGATGAATTTGCTAGGCGGCGCTTCATGTTCTTTTGGCCAAAGGAATTCAGCGCACCGTAGATAATATTGACTACGCCGAGCACCATCATAATCGGTGCAAAGTAAACGTGTGCTTTGGGAAGGAGTTCTAAGTTCAGACGAATCAGACCATATCCGCCCATTTTTAACAGCACACCGGCTAGAATCATCGACACCGGAGAAGATGCTTCACCGTGGGCGTCAGGTAGCCAAGTGTGGAAGGGGAAAATCGCCAGTTTAACGCCGAAAGCAATTAGCAACCCCGCATAAAGCAGTAGTTCTAAACCCAGTGGGTAGTCTTTCAAGCCTAGTTCTAGGATGTCGAAGGTGGGACTGCCTCCGCCGTAGAATGCCATTGCTAGAGCAGCTATCAAAATAAAAATTGAAGCGCCTGCGGTATAAATCAAGAATTTGGTAGCTGCGTAGCGACGGTTTTGCCCGCCCCAAATCGAGATTAGCAGGTAAACTGGAATTAGTTCTAGTTCCCAGACAATGAACAGGAGCATGATATCTTGGGCGACGAAGACTCCTATTTGTGCGGAGTACATCACTAGCATTAGGAAGTAGAAAAGTCTTGGTTTGCGATCGACTTCCCAGGCTGCAAAGATTGAGAGTGTCGTCACCAGTCCAGCCAAAAGTACCAGCGGCACTGACAATCCGTCAACTGAAACAGACCAGTTGAGGCCTAGAGAAGGTATCCAGGAATATTTCTCTACGATTTGGAAAGTGGAGATGGTTGGATCGTAATGTGTCCAAAACACCCAGCACATTAATACAAAGTCTGCCAAACCCACACCCAGGGCGTACCACCGGATAGTTTTGCCGTCTGTGTCGGGCAGAAAAGGGATGGCGATGGAAGCTACGAGGGGTAGTAGGACAATCGCGGTCAGCCAAGGAAATTGATCCGCTATCATGGTGAGAATAAATACTTAGTGGGAGATGATTAAGATCATAATACAAAATTTAAGAAAAACTTAAGATTTATTCATTATTTTTTTTTATATCGAGATGAAGGCGGATTTGCCGATCGCCAATTGCTAAAAAAGTCAAGGTAAAATTGGGCATGGGGCATGGGGCATGGCATGGGGCATGGCATGGGGCATGGGGCATGGGCATAGGTGTCAACTTAAGCCTAAAACCCATAATAAATGTCGCTTTTAGGCGAAGTCTAGATCCCCCTAAATCCCCCTTAAGAAGGGGGACTTTGATCGGAATCTTGTCCCCCCCTTGGGAAGGGGGGTTAGGGCAGGGCTGTTTCATTCTCAGATAAATCATCATTTTGTAGGGGTAGTGCCCCCGTGCCTACCCTCTTCGTCCACGATTTTGTAGGTGTTTCAGGGATGGGGGCGGGCACGGGGGCACCGCCCCTACAAAGAATGAAACAGCCCTGGGGGTTAGGGGGGATCTGGGACTAATAGTCAAACAGCAGTCTGTGACTGGGTTAGAAGTTAAGTTGACACCAATGGGGGCATGGGGCATGGAGCCTGTAGGGTGCGCCATTCGTGAACACTGACTATAGATGGGAAATGCCTTGTAGGGGCGAATGGCCATTCGCCCCTACGCACCCTACAATCGTCTTTTAAATGCCGAACAGCTTAACCAGTAACCAATAACCAGTAACCAATAACCACTAATCACTTCTTTAAATTGGCCGATTTGCTAGAGAAGGTTTAAAATCAACATAGTCCTCTGCTGCCTTGCTTTAAGCAAGATTGAAGCACACCTACTCTAAAACCTTATAATAATCCCAGTGCCTGATAACTCCCAGAACCGCCCAGAGCTGGATCTGAAGACCATATTCCCATTCGAGCTAGATAACTTTCAGAGAGAGGCCATCGTCGCCCTTGATGCAGGCAAATCCGTTGTCGTGTGCGCCCCCACAGGCTCCGGGAAAACCTTAATCGGCGAATACGCCATCCATCAAGCACTCGCGCGGGGGCGTCGCGTCTTCTACACTACTCCCCTCAAAGCTCTCTCTAACCAAAAGCTGCGCGACTTTCGGCAACAATTTGGCAACGAAATGGTCGGCTTGCTGACGGGCGACATCTCTTTTAACCGGGATGCTCCGATTTTGGTGATGACTACCGAAATTTTTCGGAATATGCTCTATGGTACGCCGATCGGAGCTGTGGGCGCTTCCTTGAGTGGAGTCGAAACTGTAGTTCTCGACGAGTGTCACTACATGAACGACAAACAGCGGGGCACCGTTTGGGAAGAGTCGATTATCTATTGTTCCGGCGAAATTCAATTACTCGCCCTCTCAGCAACTGTTGCTAACAGCGGGCAACTCACGGACTGGATTAACAAAGTCCACGGCCCTACAGAGCTAGTATACTCGGACTTCCGACCAGTGCCGCTCCAATTTCACTTCGCCAATCAAAAAGGGATATTTCCCCTACTTGATGAGAGCGGCCAAAAAGCCAATCTCCGACTCATCCCCAAAAAAAAGCAGCAAAAAGTAGAAAGAGGTAGTATCCCCGTTCCCAGTTTGGGCGAGGTTTTGTCTCGGTTGGACGATCGCGATATGCTACCAGCAATCTACTTCATCTTCAGCCGCCGTGGATGCGACCAAGCAGTGGCAGAAGTTGCCAATTTTTCCCTGGTTAATCAAGCCGAATCCGCTGAACTCAAACGGATTATTGACGACTTTTTACAGCGGAACCCAGAAGCAGAACGCACCGGTCAAAAAGAAGCACTTTTAAAAGGCATTGCAGCCCACCACGCAGGCATTTTACCCGCTTGGAAAGGCTTAGTAGAAGAACTCTTTGGCAGAGGTTTAATTAAAGTCGTATTTGCCACCGAAACCCTAGCCGCCGGGATTAATATGCCCGCCCGCACTACAGTTATTTCCACCCTTTCCAAGCGCACGGACAAGGGACACCGACTACTAAATGCTTCAGAATTCCTGCAAATGGCCGGTCGAGCAGGTCGCCGGGGGATGGACGAGCTGGGGCACGTTGTGGCAGTTCAGACCCGCTTTGAAGGGGCAAAAGAAGCCTCCTATTTGGCTACAGCAAAAGCTGACCCCCTCGCCAGTCAGTTCACTCCCAGCTACGGCATGGTGCTGAATTTGTTGCAAACTCACACTCTCGACGAAGCTCAAGAGTTAGTAGAGCGCAGTTTTGGCCAATATCTTTCGACCTTGTACTTACAGCCGCAGCAATCAGAAGTAGACAGGCTGCAAGGGGAATTGGCGGTGCTTGAGGAGTCTCTGGCTGCTGGTGGCGATGTCGCCAACCTCGAAAAACAGCTCGCCCACTATGAAAAGTTGCAGGGAACACTCAAAGAAGATAAACGCCTGCTGAAAACTTTATGGCAGCAAGCTGAAGAAGCTCGGATCAAGGAGATGTCGGTAGCTGTGGCTTTTGCAGTGCTTGGTACTGTTCTGAGTCTCAAAGGTAAGCACGTTCCTACTGCTAAACGATCGCACACAAATCCCATACCCGCTGTACTCATTGCCAAAATCCCTGGTCCGGGCCAAGCTCCAAATTTGGTATGTTTGGGCAAAGACAACCGCTGGTATATCGTCGCCATTAGCGATGTGGCAACCCTCCACGCTCAATTGCCCCGCTTGAGTGTTGCAGATACTCTCAACCCGCCTTCGGAAATGCCGATGAGACTCGGCCAGTGTCGTTTGGGAACTGAAGAAACTCTTTCTATTGCTCAATCAATCCCAGAATTGCCGGCACCGGAACCGACGAGGGAGGCGATCGAGCAACAACAGAAAATCGCAGCCCTAGAAGCTAAACTAGAAATCCACCCTGTTTTAGCATGGGGCAATCCCGGTACTTTGCTCAAGCGTCAGCGACGCAGAACAGAGTTGCAAAACGAAATACGCAGAGGCTTGTATGACTTAGAAAAGCAACGAGCCCGCTACTGGGAAGAATTTATCAACTTAATTGACATTCTGCTAAATTTCGGATGTTTGGAAAGAGTAGTATCCCTGAATGTGTCGGGAAGTGATACCTCCGAGAGGTTGGTTCCTACGGAATTGGGCCAAGCTTGTGCTGCCATTCGTGGCGATAACGAACTCTGGTTGGGTTTGTCCCTGATGTCGGCGGAATTTGACGAACTCGACCCCCACCACCTCGCCGCTGCTTGTGCGGCTTTGGTTACAGAAGTTTCCAGACCCGATAGTTGGACTCACTATTCGCTGTCACCAGAAGTTTTGGCACCTTTGGATAATCTACAAAAAGGGCTAAGGCGCAGGTTGTTTCAAGTGCAATATCGACACGAGGCTGCTATCCCGATTTGGCTGGAACGGGATATAGTAACTTTGGTTGAGCAGTGGGCTCTGGGTGTTGAATGGCTGGAATTGGTTAGTCATACGAGTTTGGATGAAGGGGATGTGGTGCGGATTTTACGCCGGACTTTGGATTTCTTGTCTCAGATTCCTCATGTTCCTCACGTATCGGATTCTTTGCGGAAGAATGCGGGTCGGGCGATGCACTTAATCGATCGTTTCCCGGTTAATGAAGCTGCTAATTGAAAAGTTGTTGACGGTTGACAGTTGGCTGTTGACGGTTGACAGTTGACCGTTGACCGTTGACGGTTGACGGTTGACAGCGAACAGTTAACAGTTAAGAGTTAACAGTGAACAGTGAACAGCGAACAGTTAACAGTTAACAGTTAAGAGTTAACAGTTAACAGCGAACAGTTAAGAGTTAACAGTTAACAGCGAACAGTGAACAGTGAACAGCGAACAGTTAACAGTTAACAGTTAAGAGTTAACAGTNCAGTTAACAGCGAACAGTGAACAGCGAACAGTGAACAGTGAACAGTGACCAGTGAACAGTGAACAGTGTCAATGCAACAAATCAAAAAGCCTCATCCAATTTCTGATGTCTGCTCCCAGGCTCAAAAAATTCGCTTTTTCACTTTCTTGCAAAGAGTATTAATTGGAACTCTCGCGAGTAGTTTACTCAATCTTTTTATCCTGTTTCCCTCTCCGAGTTTCGCTGAAGTAGTCCTGGGTGTAGTTCGCATTTCGGAAAATTCCCCAGACTGGCAAAAGATTACCACGCGACTAGGGGAAAGCGGTATTCCTTACAAACCAATTAATATCGAAGAAATCAAAAGTGTTGGAGATTTGGCAGGCTTTAATACTCTATTTTTGCCGAATATTGAAACTTTGAGTCCAGCCCAAATTAAAGTTCTACAAGCTTGGGCATCACAGGGCGGTAGGTTGATTGCTTCTGGACCAGTGGGGCGCACTTCGCCGGCTTTGGTTCGTCAATCTTTGCGATCGCTCCTTGGGGCTTATTGGGCTTTTCCGTTGACTCAGCCGGCGGCACCTCAACCACGCACCCGCTGTCGAGATCTTGCTTGCACTACTTCTAGCAATTGGGTGCCTGCTGAACAAAAAAATAGCTCGGTTCAAGGCGGTGTCTTGATTCCGGCTGATGCGAACAGTCAAACTGTGGCTACTTGGAAAGATAGTTCTGGTTCCTCGGCTGCGATCGCGACCGATCGCACTACCTATCTCGGCTGGCGCTGGGGTAGCGACGGTTCGGCAAAGGTAGACACGGCTTGGCTACGAGCCTCGATCGCCCGCTGGGGAGGCACTGTCGCTGTACCTATTCCACCACAAACCGCGATCGCACCCCCAATACCCCCCTCCTCCAGACTCCCTAGAAACACCCCTCCAGCGCCGCGTAACACCCCACTGAGCCGACTTTCTCCCTCTCCCCCCCTTCCCGATCCAGTACCTGCAACTTTTACAGACCCTTCGGATCAATCGGCGCCGGCGGGTTTGGATGTGCAGGCAAATTCTAATAAGCCGATCGTCAGCATTGAAGCGTACTTAATGCGCCAAGAATTGACCAACCTTCTCGGTAGGTTTGAAAGCGCCCTGACAGCAGCTAATTCAGCCAATACCCCTGTCAATCTCAATGCTGCTAACACTGCTCAACTGGTAGCAGGAAGTAACAGTGGTGGTGCTCCGGCTGCTAGTCGCCCGCCTACTATCCAAGGGGCAACTACTCGGACGATCGCGATCGCACGACAGGCTTTGCAAAGTTTTGACCAACTCCTGCAAGAGCAAAACTACGCCGCAGCTAGAAAGCAGTGGGTGGAAGCGCGACAGTTGCTATGGCAAAATTACCCCAAGGAAGGACAGCGCGTTGGGGCTGAAATTCGGGCGGTTTGGCTCGATCGCGGGACGATCGTGGCAGCGCGATCGGAACAAGGTTTAGCCGCAGTGTTCGATCGCCTCGCCGCCGCCGGCATCAACACTGTTTTCTTTGAAACATTAAACGCCGGATATCCAATTTATCCCAGTCAAATTGCACCCCAACAAAACCCCCTCACAGTCGGCTGGGACCCCCTGCAATCTGCTGTTAAATTATCCCACGAGCGAGGCATGGAATTGCACGCTTGGATTTGGGTTTTTGCCACCGGAAATAAACGCCACAATACTTTAATTGGTCAGCCGAGTTCCTATCCAGGCCCGGTGCTTTCTGCCCATCCAGATTGGGCAAATATAGACAACAAAGGACGCAGACAAAACCCGAATGATGGTAAATTTTATCTCGATCCAGCTAATAAAGAAGCCCGCAGTTATTTGCTAAGAATAGTTGACGAAATTGCCAGTCGCTACAAAGTAGATGGTTTGCAACTTGACTATATTCGCTATCCTTTTCAAGATGACAATGCAGGTTTTACTTACGGTTACGGTGTAGCTGCAAGGCAGCAATTCCAACAGTTAACCGGCACCGATCCAGTAAAATTTTCACCCAGTGATGGCAATTTGTGGCGGCAATGGGTGGAATTTAAAACCAACCAAATTAATACTTTTGTTGGCGAAGTTTCTCAACTTTTGCGACGTAATTATCCGCGAACAATTTTGTCGGTAGCCGTGTTTCCACACCCTCCAAGTCAGCGAATTTACAAAATTCAGCAGAATTGGGAAGTGTGGGCTCGTCAGGGAATTGTGGACTTGATTGTGCCGATGACTTATGCTTTGGATACTAACCGACTTCAGCGCATTACGGAGCCTTTGGCAAAGGAACAAATGCTCGGTTCGGCTTTGATTGCTCCATCGGTTAAGTTGTTAACTTTACCCGAAGTTGTGGCGATCGACCAAATTCAAGCTTTGCGCGATTTGCCGACTGGGGGTTATGCCATTTTTGCCGTGGAAAGTATCAACAGCGCGATGCAGGGATTTTTTAACCGCACTCAAGGCGCAAGAGTGCGTTCTGCCTCTGCTTTGGAGCCGATTCCTTACCGACAGCCGTTTGCCGCCGCTGCTTCGAGGTATAATGCTATGAAGCAGGAATGGAGTTTTTTGTTGGCTAGCAATCAGTTGCGGGTGTCGGAATCTGAACTGAAAGTCTTGCAAAGTCGATCGGCCGAATTGGCGATCGCTTTGAGCAAGTTGGCCGCCAGTCCCACTACCGAAAATTTAACAATCGCTAAAAGATTGTTAGCCAGTTTTCAATCTCAATTTCAATCTTCGATGCGGCTGCATTCTACGGAAAATAGCTATCAGGTGCAAACTTGGCAAAATCGTTTGGATAGTTTGGAGATGCTATTGCGTTACGGCGAAAGGGTAGAGTTGAATCGGGGGTAAATGCAGGTTTTTGGGGAGGTGTAACAAATAACCAATAACAAATAACAAATAACCAATAACCAATAACCAATTCCCCATGCCCCATTCCCAATTCCCAATGCCCCATTCCCAATTACTTTTAGGATGAATATGTTTCCTAAACAGCTCAATCGCTTGGCTACTAAAATCATCGGCAAAGCTCCCTTACAAACAGTCCTTGTTGTTCCTTTTTTAGTGCAAATTGTCGGAACAGTAGGAGTTGTAGGTTGGCTATCATTTCAAAACGGACAATTGGCCGTCAATGATGTTGCAGCTCAGTTGCGACGAGAAATTACCGATCGCATTAAAGACCGCATCGGAAATTATATGTCAATTCCTCATATTGTCAATCACCTGAACGTTAAAGGCATAAAATTGGGGGAGTTGAATCTAGAAGACAAACAAAAACTAGAACATCACTTCCTAGAACAAATTCAATATTTTGATTCGATCAGCATCATTTATGTAGGTAAGGAAAATGGAGAACACTCTGGAGCAATCCAAACTAAAGATCGGACTTTGATATCTGCCGCTGATAGCTCCACAGGCAATAAATTATCTCGATACACCTCTGATGCTCAAGGAAATCGCGTCAAATTAGTGCAGATTTCATCCACTATTTACGACCCACGAATGCGCCTTTGGTACATGACAGCAGCGACAGCCAAAAAACCTATTTGGACTCAAATCTATACTGATTTTTTAACTAGAGATTTGGCAATTACTGCCGCCATGCCTATCTATGATGACAGTGGGAAGCTATTAGGAGTCGCTGGCAGCGATTTGTTATTTTCCAGAATTAAAGAATTTCTCACCAGCCTCAAAGTTGGCAAGACTGGGCAAACTTTTGTGATGGAACGCTCTGGAATGTTGATCGCAACTTCCACTAAAACTCCCGACTTTACAGTTGAACGTCAACAAGTAAAGCGCATCAAAGCTTCAGAAAGCAACAACGCAGTCATTCGCCAAACCGGACAGTATTTAGAGACAATATACGGCAAAGTAGGCAAAATCAATGATTCTCAACAGCTTACTTTAGAAATTGAGGGAAAGCGCCAGTTTCTGCAAATAACTCCTTTTAAAGACGATCGAGGATTAGATTGGCTGATTGCTGTAGTTGTTCCAGAATCGGACTTTATGGAACAAATTCACACCAACAGTCACACTACTATTTTCCTCTCCGTGACAGCTTTGATAACAGCGACAATTCTGGGAATTATTACTGCTAAATGGGTGGTCAAACCGATTTTAAGATTGAACGCCGCGGCGAAAGCTTTAGCGAACAATGAATTCGATACAAAAGTCAGGAGCGATCGAGAAGACGAACTCGGAGAACTTGCCCATTCTTTTAACAGCATGGCAGAGCAATTACAGCATTCATTTACATCGCTTAGGGAAAGCGAAAGCCGACTTAAACAGTTTCTCAATGCTATTCCCATCGGCATCTTTATTGTCGATTCACAAGGCAAACCATATTACATTAATCCAACTGGAGAGAAAATCTTAGGTCAAGACATTTTGGAATCAAATCCTGAAAATATACGCAAATATTACCGAGCTTATTTAGCAGGAACTAAGGAAGTTTATCCAGCAGAACGCGATCCTATTTTGAATGCTTTGCAGGGAAAAAGTGTAACTATTGACGACATAGAAGTTGTTCGCATCAACAAAACTATTCCTTTGGAAGTTTCAGGAACTCCGATTTACGGTGAGCAAGGAAATATTATTTACGGGATGTGTGCTTTTCAAAATATTACAGAACGCAAATTATCCGAAAAACTTTCCAGAGAATACAATCAAAATTTAGAAGCACAAGTTGTCCAACGTACCGCAGAACTTGCCAAAGCCGAAGAAAAATTTTCTAAAGCTTTTCATTTAAGTCCTAATGCAATTACCCTGACGAGAATGAGCGACGGTCGCCACATAGAAGTCAATGAGAGCTTTTGTCGGATGATGGGCTACAGTCACGAAGAAATCATTGGCAAAACAGCCGTAGAGTTGAATTTTTGGGCGACTTTGGCAGAACGCGATCGCATGATTCAAGTGTTGAAAAATAAAACAGCTATTCAAAATTATGAGCTGCAATTTCGGAATAGAAGTGGTAAGGAAAGAACGGCCCTGCTGTCGATAGAAACTATTGATATTGACGGAGAATCTTGTTTTTTGTCGATTTCTAGCGATATTAGCGATCGACAAAAAGCAGAAACCGCCCTGCGAGAAGCCGAAGAAAAGTACCGCAACATTTATGAAAATGCCTTAAGTGGAATTTTTCAGATTACTCCTGACGGACAATACCTCAGCGCTAACCCCGCTTTAGCTAAATTATACGGGTACGAATCCACCGAAGAACTCGTAGCAGCACAGCCCAATTTAAAAAATCAGCTTTACGTAAATCCCCAGCGCCGTCAGGAATTTATGTCCCTGATGAATTTGTATGGGATACTGTCAAACTTTGAATCGCAAATTTACAGAAAAGATGGCAGTATTATCTGGGTTTCCGAAAATTCTCGCGTCGTCTGCGACGAGGAAGGAAATCTACTTTATTACGAAGGCTTTATTAAAGACATTACTGCTAACAAAGAAGCCGAAATCCAAATGCAGCAGGCCAAAGAAGCAGCAGAAGCAGCGAACAAAGCTAAAAGCACCTTTCTCGCTAATATGAGCCATGAATTACGCTCTCCTTTAAACGCCGTGCTTGGCTTTGCACAAGTCATGATTCGGAGTAAAAGCCTCTCTAAGGACAATCAAGAGAATGTGGGAATTATTCTCCGAAGTGGGGAACATTTGCTAAGTTTAATCAACCAAATTTTAGATTTGTCAAAAATTGAAGCTGGACGCACTACTATCAATGAAAGAAGCTTTGACTTGTATCGACTGCTCGATGATTTGGAAGATATGTTTGCTCTGAAAGCTGAGGAAAAATCATTACAGTTGTTGTTCGATAGGGATGCGGAAGTGCCTCACTATATCTATACCGATGAAGTCAAATTGCGCCAAGTCTTAATTAACTTGCTCAACAATGCAATTAAATTCACTTCATCAGGGGGAGTTTCAGTGCAAGTTAGAGGGGGTCTACAGAACAAACAAAACAATAGCAATGCAAAAATACCAGGTTGCTACTCACTACATTTCCAAGTCCAAGATACTGGTGAAGGTATTGCTCCTGATGAAATTAATCAGTTATTTGAAGCATTTGTACAAACAAAAACAGGTAAAGATTCTCAGGAAGGAACTGGTTTGGGTTTAGCGATCAGCCGCCAATTTGTGAAATTAATGGGAGGTGACATCACCGTTACTAGCGAAGTCGAAAAAGGTACAATATTTCAGTTTGACATCCAAGTTCATCTGGTTGAAGATGCCGATATTGAAAGCAAAAAAACAAAACTTCGAGTCGTTGCTCTCGAACCAAATCAGCCCCGCTACCGATTGCTAATCGTAGATGATAAACCCCTGAACCGTCAATTGTTGGTCAAACTTCTGAGTCCCCTGGGGTTTGAATTAAGAGAAGCTAATAACGGTCAAGAAGCAGTGGACATTTCTCTAGAGTGGGAACCGCAATTGATTTGGATGGACATGAGAATGCCCGTGATGGATGGGTACGAAGCCACAAAACAAATTAAAACTACAACTTGCGGTCAAGCAACTGCGATCATTGCTCTGACTGCTAGCGTTTTAGAGGAAGAACGCGCGGTGATTCTTTCAGCGGGTTGCGATGATTTTATGCGGAAACCGTTCCGAGAGGAAGATATATTTACGGCAATTAGTAAACATCTAGGAGTACGCTATATTTATGAATATCCCACAGAAGCAAGTGTGGCAGGTTCAGGGGACGACCGTCAGGAAGTGCTGACCCCTCTGGCGATCGGCTCTCTTCCTTCTGAGTGGGTAGCTACATTCAACCAAAATATTTTGAGTGTGGATATGGAGGCGATCGCCTCTTCTATAGAACAAATACGCACTGTCAACTCATCTCTGGCTGACAGGCTTCAAGATTGTATTAATAATTTTGAATATGACAGAATTTTGAGCGTAATTGCTAAAATCGAGGGTAACTAAGGTGGAAATGATTTCAAATTCAAAAACAACACATCAAGGCAACATTTTAGTAGTTGACGACACCCCAGAAAACCTGCATCTTTTGTCAGGAATTTTAAGCAAAAACGGCTATCAAGTTCGCCCCGTTCCCAACGGAAAACTCGCACTTTCTGCCGCTCAGAGAATCCCCCCAGATTTAGTGCTACTGGATATTATGATGCCTGAAATGGACGGCTATCAAGTTTGTCAGCAACTCAAAGCTAATGAGGCAACAAAAGACATTCCTGTGATTTTCATCAGTGCGATCAACGACGTGATGGATAAAGTTAAAGCTTTTGCCGTTGGTGGAGTAGACTTTATCACTAAACCCTTTCAACTAGAAGAAGTTTTAGCGCGGATCAAAACTCACTTAAAAATTTGTTCTCTGCAAAACAGTTTGCAAGAAAGAAATGAAGATTTAGCAACTGCGATCCAAGAATTGCAAGCAACCCAAGAGCATTTGATTCAATCGGAAAAAATGGCAGCCCTCGGACAACTGATTGCTGGCATTGCCCACGAAATCAATACCCCCCTCGGCATCATTGGTTCTTCTATTGATAATATTGCTAATTTTTGGGAAGAAAACTTGGAAAACTTACCTCAATTTTTTCAAAAAACTTCTTCAACAAGCCAAGTTTATTTTTTAAAACTCTTGTACAGGTCGTCCATCGATCGAGAAACTATATTCACGAGTAAAGAAAAACGTAAATTCAAGCAAAATTTAGTTAATTATTTAATAGAAAAAAAAGTAGAAAGTGCTGAGGAGATTGCCGACACTTTGGTTGATATGGAAATCTACGATGATCTAGAAGAGTTGTTGCCGCTTTTTCAACTACCGGATTGGGCAATAGTTTTAAATACTGCCTACCAGTTTACGAGCTTTAAAAAAAGTATTAGTTTGATCCAAAGAGCGACAGCAAAGTCGGGAAAAGTAGTATTTGCTTTGAAAAGCTACGCTCATTTTGATAGCAAGCAAGAAAAAGTTGAAGCAAATTTACACTCTGGCATTGAAACAGTTTTAACGCTTTATCAAAATCAACTGAAACATGGGATAGAAGTTGTCAGAAAATATGGGGATTTACCCAAAATTCTCTGCTATCCAGATGAGTTAAATCAAGTTTGGACAAATCTCGTTCACAATGCTCTGCAAGCAATGAATTATAAAGGAACTTTGACGATTGAAACTCAGTTCATGGATGGGAACTTGTCGATCAAATTTATTGATAATGGCAAAGGCATTCCACCAGAAATTGTCCCCAAAATTTTTCAGCCGTTTTTTACGACGAAACCTGCGGGCGAAGGTAGCGGTTTGGGATTAGATATTGTGAGAAAAATTATTGACAAACATCAGGGAAATATTAGTGTAGAGTCCGTACCAGGGGAGACAATATTTACAGTATCGTTACCAGTATATTAAAATGAGATAGACGACGGATGGGCTATATCCTCGCGCCGCAAAAATAGAGTACAGTCAAGCTATGCCCGAATCTAAGTAAAATTGAATCAAAGAGGACAAAAAAAGATGAATAAACCTGTAATTGTTTGCGTTGACGATGAGCCAGATATATTGAACACTCTCAAGATGCAGCTTAAAAACGAGTTTAAAGATAATTACTTTTATGAATTAGCTGAAAGTGCTGATGAAGCTTTAGAAGTAATTGAAGGTTTTCAAGGAGAAGATCAGGTGATTGTTGTGGTTTCTGATTGGTTGATGCCGGGAATTAAAGGTGACGAACTTTTAATTAGGATTCACGAAAAACATCCTAAAATTGTCAAGGTGATGTTGACGGGTCAAGCGGATACAGCAGCAATTCAACGGGCGGTTGAACACGCTGATTTATTTTGTTGTTTGTACAAACCTTGGACAAGCGAAGATTTGATAAAGACGATCAAATCAGGACTGGCAAAGTTATGAAAAAACCTGTAATTGTTTGTATAGATGATGAGCCGGATGTTTTGAACAGTTTAAAAATTGAACTGAAAAAGGCGATCGGCGATCGATGTATTATTGAAACGGCGGAAGGGGGTGAAGATGCTTTAGAATTGCTGGCAGATTTGCAAGCAGATGAATACGAAATAGCTTTAGTGCTTTCCGATTATATCATGCCGGATATTAAAGGGGACGAATTGCTTAAGCGAATTCACGAACGATCGCCCGATACGCTGACCATTATGCTGACGGGACAAGCTGATTTGGAAGCGCTGAGCAATGCAATTAAGTATGCTAAGTTGTATCGGTATATCCCTAAGCCTTGGCAAAATGAAGATTTGAAATTAACCGTGGTAGAAGCAGTTCATAGTTACTTGCAAGACCAAAAGTTAACAGATGAAATTATCAAGCGGCAAGAATCAAACTTGGAGTTGAAGCGGGTAAATGAGGCTTTATCTGCTAGCGAAAGCCAACTCAAGCAATTTTTAGAAGCTTTGCCGATGGGGGTATCTGTTTACAATTATGACGGCTCGATCGCCTATTTTAACCGCACGGCTAGGGAATTGCTGGGTGCAGACACGATCCCGGAAAGCACTGCGGAACAATTAGCCGCAACTTATCAACTTTATGTTGCCAATAGCGATCGGCTATATCCCCCTGATAATCTGCCAATTTTGCGGGCGCTGAGAGGAGAGTTTGTCAGGGTTGATGACGTAGAAATTCACCGAAATGGCAACACAGTTGCGCTGGAGATCAGCACTACGCCAATTTTTGACATCAACGGCAATATTGCTTACGCGATCGCAGCTTTTCAAGATATTAGCGATCGCAAACAAGCCGAAAAAGTTATAGTAAATTACCAGCGCACCTTAGAAGCACAAATTCAGGAACGCACAGAACAACTGCAACAAGCCGCATTAGCTGCCGAAGCAGCAAACCAAGCTAAAAGTACCTTTCTAGCTAACATGAGCCACGAGTTGCGAACTCCCCTCAACGCCATACTGGGCTTTGCTCAAATCATGGAACAGAGTCCCAATCTCACCTGCGAAAACCGAGACAATCTCAGAATAATTCACCGCAGTGGAGAGCACTTGCTTACCCTGATCAACCAAGCCTTAGACTTATCGAAAATTGAAGCGGGGAAGATGTTGATCGACCCTACAAAATTTGATATCTACCGCCTGCTAGACGAGTTACAAGATATGTTCCAACTGCGAGCGGGAAATCAAGAATTACAGTTGATTTTTCAGCGTTGTCCCAACGTTCCCCAGTATGTACAAGCCGATCAGATCAAATTGCGGCAAGTGCTGATTAATCTGCTCAGCAATGCAATTAAGTTTACCCCGAATGGGAGTATTTTAGTAAGAGTAAACAAGCAGGAAGAAACAACAATAGATCAAAAAAAAGGTGATGATAATGGCTATTCTACTTGTTTGATTCAATTTGAAGTTGCAGATACAGGAGTTGGAATTCCCCCCGAAGAATTAGACAATATTTTTACAGCCTTCGTGCAAACAGCATCAGGTCAGAAAACGCAAAAAGGTACAGGTTTAGGATTAACTATTAGTCGCCAATTTGTACGCCTCATGGGTGGCGACCTTACGGTAGAAAGCGAACTGGAACAAGGCTCTATTTTTAAATTTAAAATTCCAGTCAGTAAAGTCGAAGTCGGTGCGATTCCTGTCCCCAAAATCAACTGCGAAGTTATTGGTCTCCAAGCTAATCAACCCCAATATCGAATTTTAATTGTGGACGATCGCGAAGACAACCGTCAACTGTTAGTAAAAATGCTTTCTCCCATTGGTTTCGCAGTCACAGAGGCCAGTAACGGCCACGAAGCAGTACAAATATGGGAAAATTGGCAACCGCACTTAATCTTGATGGATCTGCGAATGCCAGTTATGGACGGTTATGAAGCTACTAGAGAAATTAGAGCCAGAATCAAGCAAAGAAAAGAAAAATTGCCAAACGGGGTGGAGATGAATATTTTGAATCCAGAATTCCCAATCCCGAAGATTATTGCCTTGACAGCTAGTACAATTGAAGAAAAACGATCTTTTGCTTTATTGGTTGGCTGTGATGATTTTATCCACAAACCTTTCCGTAAGATAGATATATTTGATAATCTCAACAAACATTTGAGGGTAGAGTATATTTATAGAAAAAATGATTGTAGCGTAACTGGATTTAGTGAAATCGGTGAGCGAAACAGTCTATCTGATTCTCTCTCAAATTTTGCGATGGGTTCTATGCCAAAACTGCCCGCAGAATGGATAGATAAAATGAGGCAGGTCATTCGCAGCGCTGACTTTGACTTAATTGCTAAGACGATAGAAGAAATTAGGGGATCTCATGCTGAATTAGCAGATATTCTTCAAAGTCACTTGGATGATTTTGATTACCAGAAAATTTTCAATTTAATTACTGAGGCGGAGGAATTAGATAATGCAGATGAAGACCAATAAAACTGATAATTATCAAGCTGATATTTTAGTGGTTGACGATACGCCAGATAACCTGCGTTTGTTGATTAGGATTTTGCAAAAACAGGGCTATAAAGTTAGACCTGTTACTAATGGCTTTTCAGCTTTGGAGGCGATTCAATCTAGTCGTCCAGATTTGATTTTGTTAGATATTATGATGCCGGATATTAGCGGTTACGAAATCTGTCAAAAATTGAAATCTGAACCACATTTGATGGAAATTCCGATCATTTTTCTGAGCGCCCTTGAAGATGGATTAAATAAAGCCAAAGCTTTTGAAGTTGGTGGATCGGACTATATCACAAAACCTTTGCAGGTGAAAGAAGTATTGGCGCGAGTTAATAATCAACTTATGGTACGTTCGTTGCAGACGCAATTGCAAGCAAAAAATCATAAGCTGATGGAGCAAAACGATCAATTACAAGAGGAAATTGCCGAACGTCAACGGGTTGAAATGGAAACTCGTTTGTTGCTGAAAGCGACTCAAGCTATTAGCAAGTCTGAGGATGTTGAATCAGCGATAGATGTGATTTTAGGCTTGATTTGTGAGACAATTGAATGGAATTTGGCGGAAGCTTGGATTCCCGATAGTGATGGCAAAATTTTAAAATGCGCTAGAGGTAAGTATGCTAGTGATGTGAGTTTCTCGGAATTCAGACAAACAAGTTTGACATTGACTTTTGCTCCTGGTATCGGAATGGTGGGTAGGATTTTTTTATCTCAGCAGCCTGAATGGATTGAGGATGTTTCTCAAGTACAGGAAGACGTTTTTAGTCGTTTTGAAAATGCCGGAAATGTTGGTTTAAAAGCAGCAGTTGGTTTGCCTATAATGGCTGACGAACAAGTGTTGGCTGTTGTAATTTTTTATTGTGATAAGAGTCTTGAATGTCAGCCAAGATTGTTGGAATTATTCAGTGCTGTTGCCACTCAGCTAGGTTTGCTGATTAAGCGTAAGCAAGCTGAATCTGCCTTGAGATGGCAACAGCAACAAACGGAAAAATTGTTACTAAATATTTTACCAAAACCGATCGCACTCCGGTTGCAAAAGGAACAAAAGCTGATTGCCGATCATTTTGATGAAGTGACCGTTTTGTTTGCTGACTTGGTTGGTTTTACTGAGTTTTCTGCTCAGAAAAGTCCGACGCAGTTGGTGGAAATTCTGAATGGGATTTTTTGTGAATTTGATCGGTTGTCTGAGTCGCGGGGGTTGGAAAAAATTAAGACTATTGGGGATGCTTACATGGTGGTTGGAGGGTTGCCGACACCGCGAGATGATCATGGGGAGGCGATCGCACTTTTAGCCCTAGAGATGCAAGCGGCTTTGACTCAGTTTAATCTCAAAATCGGAGAAAATTTTCAATTGCAGATCGGAATGCACAGCGGTTCGGTGGTGGCGGGAATTATTGGAATTAGCAAGTTTAGCTATGATTTGTGGGGTGATACTGTGAATGTTGCTTCGCGAATGGAGTCGAACGGAGAGTCGGGGAAAATTCAAGTGACGGCGGCGACTTATGAGAGGTTGAAAGATATGTTTGTTTTTGAAGAACGGGGGATGGTTGAGGTGAAAGGCAAAGGGAAAATGCTGACTTACTGGCTGCTCGACCAGCGTTGAAAATTGATTTTGGCAAATTGATAGAAACTGAGGACACGGCAGTGCCGTTTCCCTACAGGAATACTGAGGACACGGCAGTGCCGTTTCCCTACAGGAATACTGAGGACACGGCAGTGCCGTTTCCCTACAGGAATACTGAGGACACGGCAGTGCCGTTTCCCTACAGGAATACTGAGGACACGGCAGTGCCGTTTCCCTACAGGAATACTGAGGACACGGCAGTGCCGTTTCCCTACAGGAATACGCTGTATATTAAAATTAGATCAAACTTCAGCTTAATGAGGGCTAAGAATTTGCAAACAGTTGAAAGAAAATTGCCGACAGCGTTGAAAAAAGTGCTAGTTATTTTAATTTCATTTCTAGCAGTAGTAATATTGTCGATCGCCCTTTTCATATCTATTCCCGGAGAAAAAACCATGTTTGCTGGAAAAAGACCTACCAATCTCGGTATTCAGTCAGGACAACTCGCAGAGTGCCCCAGTTCCCCCAACTGTGTCAGCAGCTTCAGTCAGGATGCCGAACACAAAATTGAGCCTTTGACATATAGTTCGACGCCTACAGTGGCAATGGCAAGTCTCAAAGGGGCGATCGCATCTTTGGACAAAACGAAAATTATCGACCAAACAGATAATTACCTTTATGTGGAATTTACCAGTTCCTTGATGGGGTTCGTTGACGATGTGGAATTCTTGGTAGATGAAGGGGCAAAAGTGATTCATGTGCGATCGGCTTCACGTCTGGGACAGTCAGATTTAGGAGTTAACCGCAAAAGGATAGAAACTATCAGAGCTCAACTAAATCAACTCTGAACTTTGCTAGATATAATTGGAGAAATATTGAGTGGAAAATACATCTGGGTTAGATTTAGCTGTAGGTTTAGTGGCGATGGTAATTATGGTGGCAGCCCTTGTCATGCTGTTTTCTGGAATTGCATCATTTCCCAAAGAAAAATAACAATATAGCCTTTCTCAGTTAGGTGAGGTACAGGGTAATGGGGCATCGGGCATCGGGCATCGGGCATCGGGGCCTTCTCGCTTGTATTGTCCTGTTTCGCAGCCCTGCAATTATTGTCAGTTGAAGAATGAAACCCAACACAATCTTCTAGTTTACATCTCCCAAAAAGCCTGTTAAGAACAGGCAGGATGCCTGTTCCACAATAATTATGGGAGATGTCTAGTTGACGTTGGGTTGAAGAATGAAACCCAACACAATCTTCTAGTTGACGCCCTAGTTTCTCTTCGTTCAACCCAACCTACAGATCTATCCCCAATCCCAATACAGGCTTGATCGGCAATTAACTGGACTTGACAAATTGCCAAAAGCGATCGAGCAAATCCTTCATGAATACTGCTCCAGATGGCGGAGAGTTACAGAATATGCTTTACATTATAGAGCGTATTCCAGGTTGATAGGTACTATCAATATCCTGGGGCGATTAGCTATTCTAATTCCAAGTACAAAGAAGGCATCAGGCGCTGTAAGTTTTTGAGCGATTTCCCCTGCCAGGGTATCTGCTTGGAGCCTTTTACTGCGATCTGAATACTTTTTTGCTGGCGCACTTTGATTACAAATTTTGATAAAATGTTAATTCCTGAACTGTTTAAAAATTCGAGTTTTCGCAAATCCAGAGTAATTGTCTTGGGCGCCACCTCACTCACGTCGTTGAGCAACTGTACGATCGGCGCGTATTCTTCCATTTGGCTGAGCCGGAAAGAGCCACAGCAGGTGATTGTTTCGGTGGCGCTATCGTAGAGGATGCTGTAATCTTTGGTGTTAATCTCCATATTTTCTTCTGTTGTCTGTTGTTAGCGGTAAAGGGGATTGGGCTGCGCGATCGAGTACCCGGCACAAGGCTGGCGAGCTCGATCGGGGAGCTGAGAGTAGGTAAATTTGACTACACATAGTGCTAACTGTACCATTTTGCAGGTAAGTTATAACTTTTTTCAGGATATATAAATTGCTACTTGTGTGGGTTCGCGAGTTCGGCGATTGACGGAGTTGCAATTTATCAATTTGTCATATTTGCTCGATTTGCCATTGACAAAAAAATCAAAAGATGAGATATTTTTTATATCTTGCACCCAAGTCAATTGGAGAAGTTTTAATGGCTATTTCAAAAATCACAGAAAAACTTTTGGCTGCTAAAAAAGCTCAGGGAATTAGTTTTGCCGACTTAGAAAAAGTGCTCGATCGCGATGAAGTTTGGATTGCTGCGGTGATTTACCGTCAAGCTAGTGCATCGTTGGATGAAGCACAAAAAATTGTGTCGGCTTTGGGACTGGAGGACGAAATGGCTCAGGTTCTCTCAGAACCTCCGCTAAAAGGTTCCTTAGATGCGGGAGTTCCTGTTGACCCTCTGATTTATCGGTTTTATGAAATCATGCAGGTCTATGGAATGCCTCTCAAAGCAGTGATTCACGAAAAATTCGGGGACGGGATTATGAGCGCGATCGACTTTACTTTGGATGTTGAGAAAGAAGAAGACCCAAAAGGCGATCGGGTAAAAATCATTATGTCGGGAAAGTTTTTGGCATACAAAAAGTGGTAAGCCAGTGTCCCTCGTAAAGCCATAAAAAAGCTCCGCATCTAATTCAACCCACGAACTAATTTATTCGTGGGAGTAATCTCAAATCTCAAATCTCAAATCCTCAAGCCCCCGCATTTATCCGTGGGGTTAATCTAAAATCTAAAATCTAAAATCTAAAATCGAATGACGAATGAAGAATGCCTCAAAAGTGTTAAGTTAGAAACAGAGAGCGCGAAGTTTGAGTGGCTTGGGTGTCCGATCGCAAAACCTGACGAAAGAAAAGAAGAACATTCGATCGCGCCAAAACTCCTGGAGCCGAAACAGGCAACCGCAACTGTAAATTAAGAGGCAAATATGTCAAAATATGATTCCAATCTCAGATGCTCCTTTTGTGGCAAGTCGCAGGAGTACGTCCGCAAGTTAATAGCTGGGCCCGGCGTATACATTTGCGATGAATGTGTGGAACTGTGCAATGAAATTTTAGAAGAGGAATTCTTTGACTCTGGAAAAACAGTTGCTCAACAGGTTCCCCAGTCAGAGACTCAAGAATCTCAGGGACAAAAAACGCGGCGGGGGCGATCGAACAAACCGAAAATTGTTTTAGCTAAAATTCCGAAACCCACGGACATTAAACAGCATTTAGACAACCATGTCATCGGTCAAAACTCAGCCAAAAAAGTTCTTTCTGTCGCAGTTTACAACCACTACAAGCGCTTGAGTGTTGACCAAGCCAAAGATAGTGGCAAATCTTCCCCAGACAGCGATGTGGAACTACAAAAGTCTAACATCATGCTAGTTGGGCCTACAGGTTGTGGCAAAACTTTGCTAGCCCAAAGTTTAGCGCAAATGCTGGAAGTCCCCTTTGCAGTAGCCGATGCAACAACGCTGACGGAAGCAGGCTATGTCGGCGACGACGTAGAAAATATCTTGCTGCGACTTTTGCAAATGTCAGATTTTGATGTCGAAGCGGCGCAGCGTGGCATTATTTATATTGATGAAATCGACAAAATTGCTCGCAAAAGCGAAAACACTTCGATCACGCGGGATGTATCAGGAGAAGGGGTGCAGCAAGCGCTGCTGAAAATGCTGGAAGGAACGGTGGTTAACGTGCCTCCCCAAGGCGGCCGCAAACATCCTTATCAAGATTTTATTCAAATTGACACTAGCAAAATTTTATTTATTTGCGGCGGTGCTTTTGTCGGTTTAGAAAAAATAGTTGAACAGCGTTTGGGTAAAAAATCATTAGGCTTTATTCAGCCAGTGGAAAGTGACAGCAATTCGACTTTGTTGCCGAAAGATAAGCGGGTGGCGGATATTTTGCAACAGGTACAACCCGATGATTTAGTGAAGTTTGGTTTGATTCCCGAATTTGTTGGGCGGATACCTGTGGTGACAGTGATTTCGCCGCTGGATGAGGCAGCTTTGATGCAGATACTGACTGAACCTCGGAATGCGTTGGTGAAGCAGTATCAAAAGCTGTTGAATATGGACAGTGTGGAGTTGGAATTTGAGCCGGATGCGCTGCGGGCGATCGCCCAGGAAGCTTGTCGCCGCAAAACTGGTGCCAGAGCTCTCCGCAGTATTTTAGAGGAGTTAATGCTCGATGTTATGTATGAGTTGCCTTCTCGCAAGGATGTAGCTAACTGTATAATTACTGCGGAAATGGTCGAGAAGCGATCGACTGCGGAATTGCTGTGGCATCCCGCATGGCGCAAACAGCACGAAACTGCATAATTTGTTAGGTGGGCAATGCCCACCTGATTTTTTTAATTTACTATTCGCCAACAGTCTATTTCCAATCGCCCCGAAATTAGTGGTTTTAATATCACCCTCACTCATCAGACAAAGATTGTAATATCAGGACTTTAGTTATTATTAAGAACGGCGGGTTAATTTATGCGGCTAGATATTAAGCGATCGCTCTTAACTTTTTTCCAAAAAGGCGGCAAGTGCGGTATGATATGATTTCGCGATCGGTTCTAGCGGGGAGCAGCCGCTAGAGGAAACGGGGAAAGTTCGGTGCAAGTCCGGCGCTGTCCCGCAACTGTAATAGACCTCTCCCAAAAAGCTTGTCAAGAACAGGCAGGATGCCTGTTCCACAATAATTATGGGAGATGTCTAATGAAACATTTATTGTTTCTTAAGTCAGAATGCCCGCCGATATCTAACTCACTTTTGAACGCATCTGCGAGGTACGGATGATGAATGGAATTAATGCGACTGTACGCACAAAGCACAGTCTACTTGTTTGCACTGCTTGCGCTAGTGTTTGGAAAAACGGTCAGCGAGAAGGAAAAAGTGGTGGTCAACAATTCTTGGAAGACTTATCGCAACTAGCTAAAGATTGGGAATTGTCCGATGAATTTGATATTCAAGAAGTTGAATGTATGAGTGCTTGTAGCCACTCTTGTGCTGTGTCTTTTGCTGCTGCTGGAAAGTACACTTATTTGTTTGGTGACTTGCCTCCCAATGAATCTGAAAGTGTCGAGGCTGTGCTTGAGTGTGCGAGTCAATACTATGCTAAATCCGATGGTTTGTTGCCCTGGTCAGAACGTCCGCCAGCTCTGAAAAAAGGCGTTTTGGCGAAAATCCCACCGCTGGGAAATTAGAATTAGAACTTGCGTAAAACACTTGAATCACGGTGTGCATTGCGCGCCATTCATGTTGGGTTTCTATGATGTAGGTTGGGTTAAGCGTAGCGAACCCAACGCATCAAGCAAAATGTTGGTTCATGTTGGGTTTCGTGACTCAACCCAACCTACTATAGCTTGCGTAAAACACTTGAATCACGGTGTGCATTGCGCGCCATTCATGTTGGGTTTCGTGACTCAACCCAACCTACTATAGCTTGCGTAAAACACTTGAATCATGGTGTGCATTGCGCGCCATTCATGTTGGGTTGCTATGATGTAGGTTGGGTTAAGCGTAGCGAACCCAACGCATCAAGCAAAATGTTAGTTCATGTTGGGTTTCGTTCCTCAACCCAACCTACTAGGTTTATTAATTCACAAAACAACAACAAAATTACCAATGCACAAAATTCCTGTGACAGTTATTACTGGCTTTCTCGGCAGTGGCAAAACTACCGCAATTCGCCATTTATTGCAAAACAATCAAGGCCGCCGCATCGCGGTTATTGTCAATGAATTTGGCGAAGTCGGAATCGACGGCGAACTGTTGCGTGATTGTCAAGTTTGCGATGATGAAGGAGATGCGATGACTAACATTGTAGAACTCACAAATGGTTGTCTCTGTTGCACGGTTCAAGAGGAATTCTTGCCGACAATGCAAGAATTGTTGAAGCGTCGGGAACAAATTGATTGCATCTTGATTGAGACTTCTGGACTCGCACTCCCTAAACCTTTAATTCAAGCTTTTCGCTGGCCGGAAATTCGCACGGGTGCTACCGTAGATGGTGTTGTGGCTGTGGTGGATTGCGAAGCTATTGCTAGTGGTAATTTTGTCGGGGATATTGATGCTTTGATGGCACAACGGCAGGCTGATGATAGTTTAGATCATGAAACGCCGATCGAGGAATTGTTTGAAGATCAGTTGGCTTGTGCTGATATGGTACTTTTGACTAAGGTCGATCGCGTGGATGTTGAAACTCAGAAAAAAGTCCAAACTTGGTTACAGCAAGAATTGCGCCCTAGTGTGAAGATTGTCCCTTGCAAAGGTGGCGAAATTAACCCTGATGTGTTATTGGGATTTAATGCGGCGGTTGAGGATAATTTGGAGTCTCGGCCGAGTCACCACGACACTGAAGAGGAACACGACCATGATGATGATATTACCTCAACTTATTTTATTGCCGATCGCGATTTTGAACCTGACGAGTTAGTCAAAAAACTGCAATCTTTGATGCAGCAGCAAGAAATCTACCGGATTAAAGGGTTTGTGGCGGTTCCGAAGAAGCCGATGAGGATGGTGTTGCAGGGTGTAGGCGATCGCATAGAATATTTTTACGATCGGGCTTGGAAACCTTCAGAACTTCGACAAACCAAATTGGTGTTTATCGGTCGAGAACTAGACTCTGCTAAAATACAGTCATTCTTGTAAGTAAGCTTACCCAAAAAATATAATACTTCAGATCCCCGACTTCTTCAAGAAGTCGGGGATTTAAGACTACTTGGCAATCATTCTTCACTGGATACAGTTTCTAAGGTTAAGATTCCCCTGGGTTTATTAACAACTAACTGCATCCTATCTAACCATTGCGAACCGATTAAAATCTCCGGGAGATCCTCTCCAACATGAACCAGAACTATCAACTCTTGACCGTCAATAATTACCCTCCCTTCATAGATATCAAAAAAACATTCTCCCCGCGCTGTCTGCATTTCGATTTGCGGGGCAATTAAAGACCAATCTAAAGCATCTAAGTCTTGAGAATTAATTGCTAGAAAACCTGTAGTAAAACCTGTGTCTAGAAGCACTTCAACAGAAAAGTTATCGCCATTAGAAGCAATCAATTCTATCTCAAAAAATAACTGTCCATTTTCCCCAAACCTTCCTGATATCATATCCGACCACAGGTTCCTCTTTCATTGAGGCAAAATATTGTTAGCCTCACATCTGGATCGGTATACTGCTCTTTAACTTTTTGGATAATTCCTAGAAATTTCCGGTCAATTACATACTCTTCAGTGTCCGGCTCGATCGCAATAAACCAATTGTAATACTCGTCGATCAGTTCCGGGCGAATTCGCTCAAATATTTTTCGACAGCGCAAACCGAGTTGAGTTCTCTCTGCTTTGCGCCTTGCTAATTCTTCGGGTGGTGTAATCCGTTCGGGAGAGATTCTACCCCGCAGCGCTTTTCGTTTTTCAGATAGCTGAGTCATGGTGTTTTTTAAATTAAATGTATAGATTCATTTATGATAATCCAACAAGCATTATTTTGTCTATTCTTGGTAAAACCCGCCTCTACAGGCTCTCGCGAAGAATTTATTAACATTATTTAATATATTGGTACCCCCCTGTCTGGTATAGAATAGTAACAATGGTTATCATTATCTAAAAATCGAGGTAAAGTATGGTGACTGCTAGTGCGATCGAATCAGTTCCTGTTACCGTTCTCACAGGCTATCTGGGTGCAGGCAAAACCACATTACTCAACCGCATTTTAACCCACGAACACGGCAAAAAAGTTGCAGTTATCGTCAATGAATTCGGCGAAGTAGGCATCGACAACCAACTGATAATTGATGCCGACGAAGAAATTTTCGAGACGAACAACGGCTGCATTTGCTGTACAGTCAGAGGCGATTTAATTCGGATTATCAACAACTTAATGAAGAGGCGAGACAAATTCGACCACATAGTCATCGAAACCACAGGTTTAGCCGACCCCGCACCCGTAATTCAGACATTCTTTGTAGACGAAGATATGCGGGACAAATTGCTGCTAGATGCAGTTGTCACCGTAGTCGATGCCAAGCACATCTGGCAGCACTGGGACGCAGAAGAAGTTCAAGAACAAATAGCCTTTGCTGATGTAGTTCTGCTCAACAAAACTGATTTAGTCACGCCAGAAGAGTTGACTGAATTAGAAACGCGGATTCGCAACATGAATGTCATGGCAAAAATTCATCGAACCCAAAACGCTGAAATAGAAATGTCAGCTTTGTTGGGAGTCAAAGCATTCGATTTGAATCGGGCTTTAGAAATTGAACCAGATTTTTTGGGTGAACATGAACACGAACATGACGAAACAGTAACTTCCGTAGCAATAGTCGAATCCGGCGCTATTGATGGCGACAAATTCAGCGATTGGATAGGCGAATTGTTGCGAACTCAAGGCACGAATATCTTTCGGACAAAAGGCATTTTGAACATAGCTGGAGAAGACAAGAGATTTGTTTTTCAAGGAGTACATATGCTATTTGACGGCAGACAGGATAGACCTTGGAAAGCCACCGAAACTCCGAAAAATGAACTCGTATTCATCGGCCGCCACTTAAATGCCACTCAATTAACAGAAGATTTCCGTAAGTGTCTGGTTTAACTCATTCGTTGCATGATTTTTAAGAACAGGCAAGATGCCTGTTCCACGCAGGGACTCATAAACCGGGTTTTTTACAACCATACTTCGTTATAGCCCTAGATTCGGTAAAAACCCGGTTTCTTTGGTCGGAATCAGACAATCGTGAAGGAGTGAATTTGATTGTGGGGTGGGCCGGAGATCCGCCCTAACAGCCTCCAATAATATTTCAGGTTTAAAAAATATGGGTAACAAAAAGATAAATAAAAGTGAATTAATGCTGCAAGTTCACGCCAAAGAAATGTTTTCTGACTACATAACTGCTGTTACTTGGTCGCCGGACGGCAAAATTTTAGCAGTCAGTTCCGCCGCCGGGGAAGTGATGCTAGGAAATGTAGAGACATTGAATCAATTGTCTTTGCAGCCATTGCAAACAGCAACTGGTAATTCAATAGATTGTTTAGCTTTTTCCTCAGATAGTCAATTGCTAGCCGCGGGCGGACAAGACGGAAAAGTCCGAATTTGGCTTGTCAATTCTGGGGAATTAATTGCTGATTTGGGCAACAATCGCGTGTGGGTTGATAAGTTAGCTTGGAACCCTAATTGTAATCAATTAGCTTTCAGTATGGGTCGCTGTGTTCAAGTTTGGAATGCTGACGATAATACAGTTGAAGTAATACTAAATTTTGACTCATCTTCCGTCTTGGATTTAGCATGGCATCCTGTCGATAAATATCTGGCAATTAGTGGCTATCAAGGTGTAAAAGTTTGGAACGGTGAAGACTGGGACGAAGACCCGCACGTCTTGTCAGTACCATCGGCTACAGGTGCAATTTCTTGGTCGCCTTCAGGTAAATATTTAGCTTGTGGCAATATGGATAATACCCTAATTGTGAATGAATGGGGTAATTATGAACCGTGGGTAATGCAGGGTTTTCCTGGTAAAGTTCGGGAGTTAGCTTGGTCGGATCAAACTAATTCATTGGGTGTACCTTTGTTAGCTGCTTCGAGTTCTCAAGGCATTTCCGTTTGGGAAAGAGATGCTGATGAAAGTGTCGGTTGGGAAGGTTGGGCGTTGGAGGTGCATGAAAATGTGGTAAATGCGATCGCCTTTCAACCTAACACATTTTTATTAGCTTCGGCATCGGCAGATGGTCAACTTTGTTTGTGGGAGGAAGCAGAAGAATTGCTGCAAATTCTTGAGGGTGCAGAGAGGGGTTTTTCCTGTCTCTCATGGCATCCTCAAGGTCAATTTCTCGGAGCAGGCGGATGTGGTGGTGAATTGTTGGTTTGGAGACAAGGAATCGGCGGTTGAAAGAGACTGTTGGCGAATGTCTGAGGGCATTGGTGTCAACTTAAGCCTGAAACCCTTGGTATCTCTCGCTTTTACCTAAGTC
>NZ_NXIB02000059.1 GCF_002412335.2 Tychonema bourrellyi FEM_GT703 | reverse complement strand
CAAGAACAGGCAAGATGCCTGTTCCACAAAGAATGAACTGGATTGTGGGGTGGGCATCCTGCCCGCCCATAAAAAAGTTGTACCATGTTAAAAATTAAAATCTTTTTCTATCAAAAACAAAGCCTAAAAAATGCAAGACGAAACTTTAAAAAAAGAGCGACAATTCCACGATGCTTGGGCATCCACAATCGACGTTGACGGCATCCGCGTCAACGATTACTTTGAAGCTTGTACAGCCCCAGAAAATAGATTTATAGTCCAACAAATGGGTGATATCACGGGCAAACGCCTCTTAGATTTAGGCTGCGGCGCGGGAGAAAATAGCGTTTATTTTGCTAAGAAAGGCGCGCATTGTGTGGCGGCTGACTATTCTCAGGGCATGGTAGAAGTTGCGCTGAAATTGGCAGAGACAAACGGTGTCAAAATCGAAGGTTGCACTGTTAATGCAATGGCGCTAGATTTCCCAGACAATAGTTTTGATATTGTTTACGCTTCTAATTTGCTGCACCATTTGCCGGAACCAGAAAAGGCTATTCGTGAAATGCACCGCGTGTTAAAACCGGGGGGAAAAGCTTGTTTTTGGGACCCGATGAAGCACAATCCGGTAATTAATGTTTACCGCAGGATGGCGACTGAGGTGCGGACTGAGGATGAAACTCCTTTGGATATTAATATTGTCAAACTTGTTAAGTCTCTGTTTTCGGAGACGGCTTATGATACGTTTTGGTTGACATCACTTTGGATTTTTTTGCGCTTTTATTTAATCGAAAAAGTGCATCCGAATGAGGAGCGTTATTGGAAGAAGATTATTATTGAACAAGAGAGATTGAAGCCGGAATATTCTCGTTTGGAAGGGTTGGATGGGTGGTTGAAGAAGTTGCCTTTGATGAAGCGGTTGGCTTGGAATTTGGCTGTGGTGGCAACTAAGTAATTAAAGGAAGTACAATAAGTCAAAGCATTTAATTAAGAGGCTAGTTATGCCAGAAACTATTGCGGCTGTCTATGAAAATGGGGTTTTTCGTCCGTTGAGTGCTGTGTCTTTCAAGGATGGGGAAACTGTACAGATTAATATTGTAGCTGATGTTTCGCTGGAAGAACTTAAGGGCGATCGCGAAAAAGCGATCAAGTTGATGGATTTGCGAGGATTGGTGCGTTTGCCCAAAAAACAGGGTAAGCTCGATCCTGTTGAATTAGCACGCCGCGAACAGAAATGGCGCGAATTGTTTGAAGAACTGAAGGGAAGACCGGGGACACCCGTCTCTGAAATAGTTATAGAGGATCGTGGCCCGTGGTAAATACTTATTTTCTAGATACTAGCGCTTTAGTCAAACGTTACGTGCCTGAAACAGGGAGTAATTGGATTCAATCAATTACTGATGGGGCTGCAAACAATGATTTAACTATTAGCCAGATTACATGGGTGGAGTTACACAGCGCCTTGTCGCGTCGTCAGCGAGAGGGGAGTATGTCTGCTGGTGAACTTGACATAATTTTGCAAAAGTTTCGCAATGAGTTCGATACTTGGTATCGAATCATTGAAGTTGATCAAGCGTTGATTGAAAATGCAGGTCAATTGGTTGTGCAATACCCTTTGCGCGCTTATGATGCTGTACAATTGGCATCTGGTTTGTACGTTAAATCTTTGCTGCTTTCGCAGCCAGAAACTCGACTGGTTTTTGTTTCGGCGGATAATCGATTGCTGAATATTGCTCAGTCGGCGGGGTTGGCGATTGATAATCCTAATAATTATCCGTGAAAGTGCGATCGATTAAATTGGATAATGAGCTTGATAACGACTAGCAGTAGAATAAATTTAACCTTTTACATAATTTACGCACTCCGACAAAAGAAACCGGGTTTTTTACCGAATCTGTGGACTGTCACCAAATATTTTCGCAAAAACCCGGTTTCTCAGTCCCATGCGTAAATCCTACCTGCTTTAAAATTGGCGTAAAAAGCGTAAATCGCTAGCATAAACCCGACGGATATCGTCAATTTCATGCAGCACCATTGCGAAACGCTCGACCCCAAAGCCAGCCGCAAAGCCACTGTATTTTTCCGGGTCTAAACCAACTCCTTTGAGAACATTAGGATCGACCATGCCGCACCCCAAAACTTCCAGCCATTTGCCATTCCACTGCAAATCAACTTCGGCAGAAGGTTCTGTAAACGGAAAGTAACTTGTCCGAAAACGAATCGGCAAGTCTTGCCCGAACATTTGCCGCAAAAACTCTTTGATTGTGCCTTTCAAGTCGGTAAAAGTCAGCCCTTCATCTATTGCTAAAAGTTCGATTTGATGGAACACTGCGGCGTGAGTAGCATCGACTGTATCGCGGCGGTAAACGCGGCCGGGAGAGACAATCCGAATCGGCGGTTTATGCTGTTCCATGTAGCGAATTTGTACTGAGGATGTTTGAGTCCGCAGCAAGTTGCCACCTGGGAGATAAAAGGTATCTTGCATATCCCGCGCTGGATGGTCCGGGGGAGTATTCAATGCCTCGAAATTGTAATAGTCTGTTTCCATTTCTGGGCCGTTGGCGACGGTGTAGCCGAGGCCAACAAAGATGTCTAAAGCGCGGTCTATAACGCTGTTTAAGGGGTGAATCCGACCTTGGGGACTAAAAATCCCCGGCATGGTGACATCGAGGGTTTCTGAGGCTAATTTGGCTTGGATTTGGGCGGTTTGCAGGGCGGCGCGTTTGTCTTCTAAGTCGGTTTGTAGGGCTTCTTTGACGGTGTTGGCGATCGCACCTAGTTTCGGCCGCTGATCCGGCGCTAGTTTGCCCATCATGCCTAAAACTTGAGATAGTTGACCTTTTTTGCCGAGGTAATTGACGCGCAACTGTTCGAGTTGTTCGAGGGTATCGGTGGTGGCGATCGCACTTTTGGCTTCTTGACCCAGGGTTTCTAGTTGGGTTTCAATGTCGCTTAGCTGGACAGTCATATTGATTTTAGATTTTAGATTTTNTAGATTTTAGATTGAGGGCGGTTTTGAGCCAAGCCGAGTTTACCACAATCATATTGATTTTCGATTTTCGATTTTCGATTTTCGATTCTTAGTTCTTAATTTTTGATTTTTGATTGAAGAATGTGGTGAGCCATGCTGAATTTAGTTTACTATTGTTAGAAGGCCTACAAAACTTTTCATGAAACTTTTAATTAGCAACGACGACGGCATCTTTGCACAAGGCATCCACAGCCTCGCCAACGCACTCGCCGCCGCTGGCCATGACGTAAGCGTAGTTTGTCCCGACAGAGAACGTTCGGCCACCGGCCACGGACTCACTCTGCACCAACCCATCCGGGCCGAAATTGTGGAATCTATTTTTGACCCAGCAGTCAAAGCTTGGGCTTGTTCGGGCACTCCGGCTGACTGCGTGAAACTAGCTTTGTGGGCTTTAGTTGACAAACCGCCCGATTTTGTGCTATCTGGCATTAATCACGGCCCGAATTTAGGCACGGATATTCTGTGTTCGGGGACGGTTTCGGCGGCTATGGAAGGATTCATGGAAGGCATTCCCAGCATTGCTTTCAGCCTTGCGAGTTATACTTCCCAGGAATTTGATCCGGCTGTGAATTTTGCAGTGACTTTGCTCGCACAGTTGGAAAAACAACCAATGGCAAAACCGATGTTGTTAAATGTGAATATACCTGCGGTTAAACAAGCTGAAATTACCGGAGTTGCGATCGCCCGTCAAGGCATTCGCCGCTATTTCGACATATTTCAAAAGCGCACTGATCCGCGCGGCAAAACTTATTATTGGCTAGCTGGGGAATTGTTAGAAGATGTGGAAGAAACCCCCGATCCTGCCGTGCCGCATGATATTCCTACAGATGTACAAGCTATTCGCGACCATAAGATTACCGTTACTCCGCTACAATACAATCTCACCTGTGGTGCGGACTTGCACTCCTTACGGGATTGGCAATTTAAAGATTTTCGGGCCGAGTGAGCTCCGATCGGGCGGATCTGAGGGGTAAACTAGGAATTAAGGAAATGTACCTCTTCAGGTCTATGCCCTAGACGTTAGCGCAGGCTCTCAATTGGTTTTTGGTTTTTTACTCAAGAAAAACAGTTATGAACGCTCCCACATATAACACTCATTCTGTCACTTGCCCGATTTGCCACCGTTCCAGCGTCGTCGGCCCAGTAGGGATGGTTAGCGGACTATTCAGTTGTCCCCACTGTCATTCCCACTTGGTAATTAGCTGGAGCGGCCATTTTGTGCGCGATCCTTTTAGCTTGAAACAATTAACGGTGGGGAAGATGCTGAGGCGCGAGAGCAGGCCTCTAGCTCGCATTCAGCGCGATTTGGGGATAGGGAAGCATTTTCCGTTGTTGGCTCTTTTGGGGAGTGCTGTATTTCTGGGATTTGCGATCGTCACGACGGAACAGTCATTACCGCGATCGCAGCCGTTTCAAGGATTTTTAGAATGGGTGAGTGGGAGTGGGAATTCCCAGAATATCTCTCGTTAACATTTCACTACATGAATTTTTACACTGACTGGGTTTAAATTTGTCTTCCTTTAGGTAGAGATTACAATTTGGGATTTGGGATTTTGGATGTTGGATTAGAAAGAGACTGTTGGCGAATCAATAAAGGGTAATACCCCTCACAGGTGAAATGTAGATTTTGTAGGTTGGGTTAAGGCTTTGCGAAACCCAACTCTTTTAAAATAATGTGTTGGGTTTCGCTGACGCTCTACCCAACCTACAAAATCTATGCGAGAAACTTGCGCGGGCGCTGGATTCAGAAGTAATGTGTTGGGTTTCGCTGACGCTCTACCCAACTTTAACCTCAAATTCAAATGACGGGCGCTTCGCCACATTTGAATTTGAGGTTAATAGATTTCAACCGCCAAGTGATTTTAAGATCAAATAGATTGCTGGTATTTTTCCAGCAGTTCCGGGATATAATCGTAGCCATCAACTCCGATCGCCGGAATGATACTTCCTCGACTCTTACCCAAAGACTCTTTAAAAGCCTCAGCCCCCATTTGTCCCCGCAAAATAGTCAGCAAACCCGCCGATTGACGCCACTCCATCGCCCCAATTTGCTCCAAAGTATACATCCCCAAACTACCAGCAAAGATAGCTTTTTCTAGCTGATTAATGCTGTAATAAGCTTGAGCTAAATAAGCCAAATTCAGACCTTGCAAATATAAGTCCCCGGAGAATTGAGCCGCTTGCCAACCTTTGAGCAAATATTCGATCGCACTTTCGGAATTTTCCAAGGCGATTTTAGCAATTCCCAGACTGCTGGAACAAAAAGCTTGACTTTGCCTATCTCCCAACCTTTCCGACAGCAACAAACCTTGCTCCAAATAGCCGATCGCACTTTCATAAACCTCCGGCTCCACATCCTCCAACTGTCGCGCCTGAAACACCTCGCTATAACCCAAATTAGCCAGCGCATTCGCCTCACCTTGCCGCTCTCCCGCTTGTCGTGCCATAATTAAAGCCCGCTGACTGTAATTAATCGCTTCCTGATAGTTTTTCTGAGAAACATAGTTGCGGCTGATATGATTTAGGTTGGCAACTTCACAGGCTTTGTCATCTTCCAGACGGGCAATCTCCAGTGCTTCTTTATGCAGTAAGATCGATCGCTCATAGGCTCCCACAGCCCGCATCGAATAACCCAAAAGCGTCAGAATTCGAGCCTTAGCTTGAGTACCTTCTACCCGTCGCAGGGGTTCATCCAAATACTCCAAAGTATGACGCAGAGATTTGCCATCAAAGGAGGCGAAAATCCCACCGTAAAGCGGAAAGTATTCCCGTTGAGAAAAAGCCCGCAAAATTTGCAACGTTACTTGAAAACAAGCATTTGCTAACTGTTCGCCACTTTTGGTAGAATTATTAAATCCGCTGGCTAACTGACTCCAAATTACCGAAAAAGTAATGTAAGTAGAAATAGAAGCTTTGGTTGACACTTTGGAGTCGTAAACTTGCTTGTCAAACCATGTCGCCAAAGCCCGCTGCAAGCACTGCAAAATAATCGCTAATTCCACCAAAGTGCCCAATTCTAAACTCGATTGTTTCGCAGCTAATTCAACTATCGATTCACCGATCGCAATTGTATTCAAAAGAGCGTGAGGAAACGGACTTTTCACCTTTTTCGCCCAAAAAGCCCAAGGCCCGTTTTGTTCGGGACTAGCGCCAAATCCTAGCTGCTGGGGCTGATAAATCCAGCCCACGAGTTCCGGTTCCAGTCGTTGCCAAGATTCTAAACCTTTGGCAATCCCGGCGGTGATTTGCTGCAAGTCTCGCTCGGTTTCTGGATTGGAAGTTTGCAGCATTTGTTGGTGCAGGGATTTTGCCAGTTGCTGCAATTGATCGAGAGTCAGGGGAAGTTCTTTGTTGGGGTCGATTACTTGGAATAATGTCAGGAGACGGGTGTTGGATTCGGCGGTGAGGATTTGTTGGATGGCAGAGGCGATCGCACTGGAAACTCGGTTGTCCTTTTGCCACCGTTCCCATTCTCCTTGGATAGTTTTTAGCGCTCTGAGGGTGCGATTTGCCTTGGCTTGTTTGATTTCGTCCTTTTCGTTTCTAAGCAGGTTTTCAGTGGCATCTAGGCGTTCTCCAAAGCAACGTTCAAAAATTTCGCCGGTGCCGGTGCCAATGTCTTGCACGAGCATTTGATATACTTGTTCTTTGGAGCGAATTTGACCTTTGAGGGTGATTTCGACGATTTTGTCGATGAGGGCTAAGTAGCGATCGCGCAATGAGGTAGATTCTGGCATAAGTAATTTTTTGTTAATAATTTTTTATGGACAGTGCTAGCAGCATTTGACGCTAGTATTTAATTTTACAGCTCCTCTGGATTAATGCCCATTGCTCTGAGGCGATCGGCTAAACGATTTGCCCGCTCCCTTTCTGATTCAGTTTGCTGTTTTTCAAATTCAGCACGTTGCCTTTCTGATTCAGCTTGTTGTTTTTCTGATTCAGCACGTTGCCTTTCAATATCAGCTTGCTGCCTTTCAATATCAGCTTGCTGTCTTTCAATTTCAGCTTGCTGTCTTTCAAATTCGGCTCGTTGGCTTTCCAATAGAGCTTGCTTTTTTGCAAATTCTTCAGGAGTCGGAACCAAATTCCCATTAATATCATACCAGCGCAGCCACAACCTTTCATTTTGCAGGAAAGCACCTTGCCACAAACCCAAACTCAACTGAATTTCCGGTATCCAAAATCGAGAACCTGTTAATATTTGTTCGCGGTAACGGTTGCCAATTAAGCGAAACACTCTCAATTGGTTGTTGTATTTGCTAAACACAAAGTAATAGGGAATCTTCAAAATTCTCTCGTAAACTTCCCACTTAGTCGGAGGTTTGTTTGGTTCTGATTCTGTCAGCCCCAAATCTTCATCTTCCGTACTTGGTGACAGAAATTCGATCGCGATTAAAGGATTGACTGCTTCGTCCCAAATCACGTAACTTTGGCGCAAATCTCTGTCTTGGTAAAATCTGGAAACGCCCACAACTAAGTACCAATCGGGTCTTTTGTACCAATTGGGATGGTTGGAGTCGTAATATAGATTGAGATCGCTGGCCGAAAATACGCGATCGGCTGGATGATTAGGGGGAATGCAGCTAGCGCACAAAAGTTGTGCTTGCCATCGATGATATTCGTCAAACCCATGCTCGTCCGGGTCTTCACTGGGTAGATCGTACATCGTCGGCAACGCTTTTGCTGGGGAAGATTGCGAATCTGGTATGTACATTGTTATACAATTATCCCTGCGAGATGTTAAGGAGATACGGGCACTGCGGTAATTATTACATTATAGCGCGATGCGATTTGTTTCGGCAGAAAGTCGGTATCTTTTGCACTGGGAACTTTATCGAGATAGCAATCTTTTACTGCTAGCATAAAACCTTTGATTCCTTCTGGTGAATTTTGGGAGTCTGCTACCTTCAAGAAATCTTGCCATTTACTCTCATCTTTGTTGATATCTAGCAAATGCAACGCGGCTAAATACTCTGCTACCGGATCTAAAGCAAAGTGAATTTGGTCGTGGGATACACCTTTTGTTTGGATGATTCTGAGTTTTTCTTCTAAATACTTGATTCGCGATTCTGGATTATCTGCACCAAGAGCATCTATCGCATTTTGACAGTTGGCGGCTGCGGGGCGATAGGTTTGTTTCAGGCATTCCCAGGCGATGATTTTAGCATCTTTGTGGACGGTGGCATCGCTCAATTTATTCTCTGTTACGCTGCGGTTGAGTTGATTTAAGTAGTGCAGCATTAACTCAGCAATGTTATCCGGTAAATTGCCGTCTGTTGTGCCTTCTTTCTTGGCAATCAGTTGGTCGGCATATAGTTTGGCTAGCAAAACGGTGATGTTTCTGTCGCCAGCTATTGTTGATAGTTGGATACAGGCATTGAAAAATTCTGTGTCGCTGAATAAGTCGCGCTTTTGCCGTTGGTTGAGATAGCTTTCCATGAACGATGACAGTCGATTTCCGGCAATGCGGAGGGGTTTGATGGCTGTCTTGGTGACTCGACCTAAAGATTCTTCCAGCCGCGAAGTTACGAGCAAAGCATTAACGGGAAAATCTGGCATTTCCGGTTTAATTGCTGTTCGTGTCTGTTCGCTCATTTCTGAGAAGTGATCGACGATGACTAGGATGCGCCGCTGTTTGAGTAACTTTTCTAATAATTCTTCAGAAATCGGTTCGGTAGTGTCGGTTAAATCTTGCAATTGACCGCGAATTCCTTCGATGAATGGCTGTTTGCCTTCTGCTACTTTCATGTTTAGTTCTTCTTCGATCAGAACTGGCAGCATTCGATGATTGCAAATGCGTTCTTCAGGATTATCCGACATCGCCCATTTGCCAATTTGACAAGCTAAACTGGTTTTTCCGGCTCCCCCTTCTTCCCAAATCAACAAACAGCCGCGCTTTTGAGCAAATGTGGGCTGCAAATCTTTGCCTTTAAGGGTGGGAATTGTGTTGTTGTCGAGGATGACGGGAATAGGGACGAGAATTTTGCGATCGCGCACTGTTTCCCGCTTCTGAAATTCGTCTCGCGTGGCTTGGATGTGTGCTGCCACCCAAGCATCGAGAACTCTGGGATGGTATTTGAAAAATATCAAGTTGCCGAGGGATACGTCTGTGCCGAGAACTGGTATTTTGAAGCCGATCGGTTTTAAGGTTTCGTAGATTTTTAGTAGCCACAGTGGACGGATGGCAAAGGTTCCGAAGAGTAAAAATAAGTATATTCCGGTTCCCCAGATGTAGGGATTTTGGATAATTGATTTTACGAATAGGCGATCGCGTTGTTCGGCTTTGAGAATATTGAGGTATACGCGAAGATTTGCGATATTTGTTTTTGAGTCTGAAGAGGAGAAATACAACTTATCACGATCTTTATGCTTAGACTGTTCCAACATTTTCAAGGCTGATTCTAGGTTTGATACAGCCTGATTTAACTCCGATGGGGTTAACGTCTTTGCCTTTTCTTGAAGGCTAAGAGCAATACTAACCAAGGCATCGAAGGCAATTATACGCATACGGGCATCTTCACGCACATCTGCATTGGAGTCTTTAAACAGGGAAACTAACTCCGGCACAGCAGTTTTAGCTTCTGCACCGATACTCCCCAAAACAAAGGCTGCATCCGAACGCACATCTTTATTAGAGTCTTTAAGCAGGGGAACTAGCTGCGGTACAGCAGTTTTAGCTTCTGCACCGATACTCCCCAAAGCAGAGGCTGCCTTGCTACGCACATCTGCATTGGAGTCTTTAAACAGGGAAACTAGCTGCGGTACAGCAGTTTTAGCTTCTGCACCGATACCCGCCAAAATAGAGGCTGCAATTATACGCACATCTGCATCGGAGTCTTTAAGCAGGGAAATTAGCTGCGGCACAGCAGTTTTAGCTTCTGCACCCATACTCCTCAAAGCATTGGCGGTGTCGTAACGCACATTTGCATTGGAGTCTTTAAGCAGGGGAAGTAGCAGTGGGACAACAGTTTTAGCTTCTGCACCTATTTCCCCCAAAGCAGAGGCAGCACTCCTACGCACACCTGCATCTGAGTCTTTAAGCAAAGGAATTAGCTGTGGCATAACCGTTTTAGCTTGTCCACCAATTCTCCCCAAGGCAGAGGCTGTATTGCCACGCACACCTGCATCTGAGTCTTTAAGCAGGGGAATTAGCTGTGGTAAAGCAGTTTTAGCTTCTGCGCCGATACTCCCCAAAACATCGGATGCACTCCTACGCACACCTGCATCGGAGTCTTTAAGCAGGGGAATTAGCTGTGGCATAACTGTTTTAGTTTCTCCACTGACACTCATCAAAAAAAGGGCTGCACTGCTACGCACACCTGCATCGGAGTCTTTAAGCAAAGGAATTAGCTGCGGCATAACTGTTTTAGTTTCTCCACTGACACTCCCCAAAAAAAGGGCTGCACTGCTACGCACATCTGCATCGGAGTTTTTAAGCAGGGAAATTAGCTGCGGTATAACATTTTTAGCTTCTGATGATACTAAAGGGGTTCCGTAAGCCATTTTGTTTAGCAAAGTAGCAGCGCGACGACGTAACTTTGCATCTGAGTCTTTCGAGGCTTGGACAAGCGCAAGGATAGTAGGAGTACCAAATTGTTGCAAAATCTGAGCTGCACTCTTACGGACTAGCAAATTCCGATCGCGCAAAGCTTCAATCAAAGCGGGGATAGCTGGTTCACCTATTTTTCCTAACTTCTCAATAGCTGCATCAAGTTCCCTTTCGTCGTTAGTCTTTAACTTCTTAATTAATGAGTTAATTTCTTGAGAACTAGCCTTGGATGCGCTGAGGTTTTCAGCAGCAGCATTGCGAATCAACAGCAAAGGCGATGTGAAAGATAGAAACGAGAGGGCAATTACGGCAACTAATCTTTGTCGGTAGTGCTTCGTCATGGGTCAGAATCCTTGTATTTGATGAGCCGTCTCAGCCATTTAAATTATTGTATCTATATTCTCATCAAACTGGTTTCCAGAGTCCGGGCGATCTAAAATTGTACTTGTCTGTGGTGAAGCAGATTTTGAGATAAACTGAAAGTTACTTATCTGTATCAGCTTTCCTATGCTAATTCCAAATGCAAAGAATGCAGTTGTTGATATTCGTAAACTTCGTGATTACTGCCTCAATTTAGAACACGACGATGGCAAGCACAAAGCAAGGCTTTTTTCGTCAATTATGGGGATGACGGCTGACGATGCTGAGGAATTGCGCCAAATCTTGCTTGAAGTCGTTAAGACTCACGAAGCTCGGTTAGGGAGGCAAGATGAATTTGGGCAACGCTACACTCTCGACTTTAGCATAGAATGGCAAAATAGAAATGCAACTCTTCGGAGTGGCTGGATCATTGAGCGCGGCTCGGAAATTCCCAAATTAACGACCTGTTATCCTTTGTAATTAGTGTAGGTGATAAACATGATAAATAGTACAAGCAAGTTGCTAGATGTTGTAGCCCTGACTGTTGATCTTCCCCAGTACAATTTGTGGCGCGGGCAGGTTGGGACGATAGTTGAGATGCTAGCAGATGGTGCTGCATTTGAAGTTGAATTCAGCGATCGCAATGGACGAACTTACGAGTCTGTCGGGTTACGTCCAGAGCAAATCATGGTATTGCATTTTGAGCCAGCATCCCCCGATATCCAGTATGAAATGGCGACAGTGTAATGCGGCACAACAACCGTTTTGCAGCGGAAGGAACGTTAGCAAAGCGATCCGTTCGCCGAAGGCGTTCCCGAAGGGTAGGAAAGCAATCCCAAAGCCTTGCGATTGCTTCGTTCCTCGCAATGACATGATGGCATTTATTTATGTTTACCGAAGTCTCAGGCATAATTAGATAATCACTATTATATCATATTTGATGATTTCCGAACCCCTTACCCTCTCAAAAACCAATCCCGTTTTAGCAGCCAAAGGATTAACTCGTCGCTTTGGCGGTTTAATTGCCGTCAACGACGTATCTTTTACAGTTGAAAAAGACGAGATATTTGGACTGATCGGCCCTAACGGCGCTGGCAAGACTACTCTATTTAATGTAATGACTGGATTGATACCTGCTTCTAGCGGCAACCTGATTTATCAAAATGAAAATATTTCCCAATTGAAACCATATCAAATTGCCAATAAAGGTATTGCCAGAACTTTTCAAAATATCCGGTTGTTTGGCGAACTTTCGGTTAGTGAAAACGTGGCGATCGCACGACACATCCACAGCCGATCGCACAATCCCGTTTTATCACTGCTAGCGGGCATATTTGCGTTGCCAGCAGCGAACGCAATGGAGCGCGAAACCCACGAGAAAGCGTTGGAATTGTTGGATTTGGTCGGATTGGGCGATCGGGCAGACGAACAAGCCAAAAACTTGTCCTACGGCGACCAAAGACGCTTAGAAATTGCCCGTGCTTTAGCTCTAGAACCGCAAATATTGTTGTTAGATGAACCAGCGGCGGGCATGAATCCGAATGAAAAGCACAAATTAAGTGACTTTATCCGAGAAGTGCGCCAAAAGTTCAATTTAACTGTAATATTGATCGAGCATCACGTACCGCTGGTGATGGGATTGTGCGATCGAATTGCCGTGCTGCATTTTGGTCAGCTAATTGCCTTGGGAGAACCTGCGATTGTCAGGAATGATCCTGCTGTAATTGAAGCTTATTTGGGAGATGAAAAATAGATAAACAGTTGACAGTTGACAGTTGATAGATAAATGAGAATTGGATAATACTCACATATACAGCGGTTCCCGCTCTTATGAGGTACAGTAACAGCTACGAGCCAACCCAGGTTATGTTATTTTAGAGTTTTTGAGTGTACCGCATAGCAGTGGGAACCGCTGTATCAGGATTATTACGCATTCTGTAGGGGCGGGTTCACCAATAGCCTTTAAGGCTGGAAACAGGTTAAATAAACCCGCCCTCCACCACCAAAAAGCTTCTGATTGACATTTATTGATGCAAGATATAATTTATGATTTATAATCCCAAATCCCAAATCGAATGACACAAGTAATCGGCATTGACTTAGGCGGCACCGCAATCAAACTCGGCAGATTCAGCGCCGACGGAATTTGCCACCAATCCTTAACAGTACCAACCCCTCAACCCGCCACCCCAGAAGCGGTTTTAGCCGCAATGGTAGACGCAATTTCTGAGCTCAATCCAGTCGAAAATGCTGTAAAGGCGATCGGCCTCGGCACCCCAGGCCCCGCAGATGCCACTGGTAGAATAGCCAGAGTCGCCATTAACCTCAAAAACTGGCAAAATGTCCCCCTAGCTGACTGGTTGGAAGCCAAAACCGGACTACCGACAATATTAGCAAATGACGCCAACTGTGCCGGATTAGGAGAAGCTTGGTTAGGTGCTGGCCGCCACTTTAACAACCTAATTTTACTCACATTAGGCACTGGTGTCGGCGGTGCAGTTATCCTAGATGGCAAACTATTTTCCGGTCATCAAGGTGCCGCTGGCGAGTTAGGATTAATCACGATCAATCCCGACGGCCCGGAGTGCAACAGTGGCAATCGTGGTTCATTAGAACAGTACGTTTCAGTGCAAGCAATTCGCCGCGAAACTGGTTTAGAACCACTAGAATTAGCAAATCTCGCTAAGTCTGGAGATGCCAAAGCTATAGAATATTGGCAAAATTATGGTCGTTATCTCGGCATAGGTTTGGCAAGTCTCATTTATGTTTTAACGCCGGAAGCTATTATTATCGGCGGTGGAATTAGTGCAGGTGCAGAGTTTTTCTTGCCAGCGGTTATAGCAGAAATTGAGCGACGAGTTCTCCCCAGTTCTCGCGAAGATTTGCAATTATTGGTAGCTGAATTGGGCAATCAAGCAGGCATAGTAGGGGCAGCAAAATTAGCTTGGATCAAATGTAATTGGGCATAGGGCATTGGGCATAGGGCATTGGGCATTGTTATTAAAAACAACTAACAACTAACAACTAATGACTAATGACCCTTCGACTACGCGGTTCCTGAGCGGAGCGGTGCGCTGAGCGTAGTCGAAGTGTCGAAGGGCAGGGCACCGCTAATGACTAATGACTAATGACTTCTTTCATGGCACTGATAGTCCTGTTGTATTTCTGATATATTCCTGTAACTTTTGATAATCATGAGGGTTGATTTGGGGGGAGATCACAATATTAATAGCACTGTCAGGCAGACAAAAAGTTAACCTACCATTAGGTTCGTAAGCAAAAAAGCTAATTCGACTCAAATTGATCGAAAACTCTTTGCGGTCATAATTAATTTGTATCCACGATTTTTTAGAATTGCGATCGATCGTTTTTATTATATAATCCATAACTTGCTTGTAAGTATCAGAATTTCCCTGGGAATTGAGGATAATCGGCTGACTACTATTAGGTAGCCAAAATTTGAGCCGATTATTATCCAGTTCCTTAGAAAAAGCACTAATACTATCAAGGTCGATTATGTAAGAATTTTGCTCATAAATTAATTTAATCCAGTAAGCCACAACACCTCCTAAAGCCTGCATTTTCTGATATTTGAGAATAGTTAAAAACTTCACTTATGCAATTCAAGCCAATATAGATTGACTCAACATTAGATAATATTAGCATTTTCACCTCCTTCAGGTTAAACCCCATCCTCGATTCCCATAGAGACACCGCACGGTGCGGTGTCCCTACACTTCATAAACCTGGAATATGCTCTAAGTTATCATTCATCTAAATAGTGCTTCATTCTGCTGGGAATGGTCTAAGAGTGCCGATCGCACAAAAATCCGGTCAAAATTCACTGTAAAATTAGATGCGTAGGAGCTTATTAGGTTCCTGCAACTGTTTCGGGAACCAACTCCTCGCCCTGTGCTTCTGGAAAACCATGCTTTCTCTGGATGCTCGCCGCCTGCATAAATCCCTGAAATAATGGGTGGGGAGAACTAGGTCGAGATTGGAATTCGGGGTGAAATTGACTAGCGATGAAAAATGGATGGCTTGGTAATTCGATCATTTCCACTAAGCGGCCGTCGGGAGATGTTCCCGAAATAGCATAACCTGATTCTAAGAAAAGATTGCGATAGGCGTTGTTGAATTCGTATCGGTGGCGGTGCCTCTCATAAATTACTTGTTGTTGGTAAAGTTTGAAAGCTAGGGTGTCTGGGTTGACGCGACACGGATACAAACCCAGTCGCATTGTGCCACCCAAATCTATCACATCTTGCTGTTCTGGCAATAAATTAATCACCGGATTTGGGGTATTTTGGTCAAACTCAGCACTGTTAGCCTTCTCCAGTTGGGCGGTATTGCGAGCCCATTCAATCACAGCACACTGCATTCCTAAACACAATCCCAAAAACGGAATTTGGTGGTGTTTGGCGTATTGGATGGCAGCTATTTTGCCGTCAACTCCCCGGATTCCAAAACCTCCCGGTACAACAATCCCATCCATCCCTTTGAGATAACTTTCGATATTTCCTGATTCTAAATCTTCTGAGTTAATCCAGTGTAAATTGAGGTCGCAGCCGATCGCAATTGCAGCGTGCCGCAAAGCTTCCACCACCGAAAGATAAGCATCATTCAACCGCACATATTTGCCAACTAAAGCAATATCCATCTTGTGGCTGGGACTATAAAGCCGCTTGACTAAAGTTTGCCACTGATGTAAATCCGGTTGGCGATTTTCGAGTCGCAGCAAATTGATGGTTTGTTCCGCCAAACCTTCCTGTTCCATCATCAGGGGCACTTCGTAGATACTTTTGGCATCTTGAGCCGTGATGACGCATTCTTCAGGTACGTTGCAGAATTCCGAGAGTTTTTCTTTCATGCCCAAAGACAGAGGGCGATCGCACCTACAGACTAAAATATCAGGTTGAATGCCGATCGAGCGCAATTCCTTCACCGAATGCTGAGTCGGTTTAGTTTTCATCTCCCCAGCCGAAGGAATCCAAGGTATCAGCGTCACGTGCATATACACAACATTTTGCCGCCCAACATCCTTACGAAACTGGCGAATTGCCTCCAAAAACGGTAGCGATTCAATATCTCCCACCGTCCCGCCAATTTCCGTAATCACCACATCAGGATTAGTATCTTTTGCTACACGATGAATTCGGTCTTTAATCTCGTTAGTGATGTGCGGAATCACCTGCACCGTACTCCCCTGATACTCTCCACGCCGTTCTTTATTAATCACCGCTTGATAAATTGACCCAGTGGTGACACTGTTGAGGCGAGACATGGAAGTATCCGTAAAACGCTCATAATGTCCCAAATCCAAATCGGTTTCCGCCCCGTCTTGAGTCACGAACACTTCCCCGTGCTGAAACGGGCTGAGAGTGCCGGGGTCAACGTTAATATAGGGGTCTAGCTTCAAAATCGAGACAGAATAGTCCCGCGACTTCAACAAACGGCCCAGGGAGGAAGCGACAATTCCCTTGCCAATACTGGAAACCACGCCGCCGGTCACAAACACAAATTTGCTCATAGTATGTTATCAAAGAGTTTCGACTTTAGATGTTTCAATGTCAGGTCACACTCAAATGTGACATAGGTAATCCATAAAGGCAACCACGGGGATTGCCCCTACACCCCTTTGACTAATCATTCAGGATTGTTATGTACTTGTAACCAAGTTGTCAAATCTGACAACTTGGTAAAGTCTAATACTGCCTCTCCTAAACTCTCTAATTGCTCAACGGATAACTGACTTATCCAGGTTATAATATCGGGGGACAGTTCACCGACACTACGCTCCAACTGGCGAGTAATTAATCGCAAATTTCCTTGTTTGATACCTTGTTCAATACCTTGCTCAATACCTAGTTCAATACCTTGCTCGATACCTTCTGCCAGGGCTATTTTGGTAGCTAGACTAATGGAGCCACGCTGGTCTTGAATCCACATTTCTCGCTTGTCTAAATCATCTAGTTCCTGAGCATTTAGATTCGCTGTACTGGCAATTGTAAAAGCCTGCTTCAGTTCCTGTACATTTCCCAATTCTTCCGGGACAGAATGTAAAGCTTGAGCTGTTTTCATGAAATATATCCACTTATCTGTCAATGTTTCTAATTCATCTAGTCCCTTGTTAAATTTTGGTAACTCCACAAACACCAACTCAAATTGATCCGCTAGATAATCTACTAAAAATGTCTTTTCTTTGAAGATAAAGTGCGAAATCACTGTGTCCATGTTCTCAAACATTTTAAAATCTGTAATTGTCAAAGCAATCACAGGGTTTAACTTGCTGTAGCCAGTTCCTGTGCTTAGCTGCATGGAATAAGTTTTAGTGGCATTATACAAAACCCGCTGCTGAAAGTATTCTACATTCAAAACCTGCATTTCAATAATCACAGTTTTGTCACCACTGATCTTAGCTTTGACATCCAAGTAAGTATCTTTGATTCCTTTAATGTTTGGAGCTAAATATGGGTCGATAATTTCTAAATCTTCGATGACTGGCCGCGCTTCGTAGAGTAGCGCATTCAAGAAACTAATCAGAATGTCTTTACTCTCTGCTGAACCGAAGATTTTTTTAAAGGCGAAGTCTGTTTTGGGATTGATAAAATTCATGGTAATTACAATTTATTAGGGTTTGAGAGGTTTCGGTTAGACCTATTTAATTGTCGTCTAACTTATTATACAATCTTGTAGCTTGGGGTCGTTAGCGTTAGCGAAGCGATCCGTTCGCCGAAGGCGTTCCCGAAGGGTAGGAAAGCCCTCGAAGAGGATCGCCCTCATCGACCACCCCTTGTAAGTAATTTTTGGCACAAAGCTAACTCAGGAACGTTTCGCGAAGGTTAAGGTCATGGTATATAAAGCATCTCAAATTTGCTAAAAAAACATCTATGAAGTTTGTCTGCGTTATATTCCCCCAACGGTTGCTTTTTGCTGGTATCGCATTCCTGGCTGCGATCGAGTGTGGCGCGTGGCTAGCTCCGCACTCCTCACGGGCAGTAGTTCCCAGGGGAAATTCTCCCTCTGTGTCGCCACCTATCCTGGCTAGAAATGATGTTAATTGCCATAAAGGTCGATCGCCCCAAACTCCCTGTCCCATCGGCGGTTTGTTCGTCCAAACTCAAAATAAGCCCTCAGAACAACTCTTTCCTCTCAAGCGGACTGAAGTTAAAGCCAAAATTGCTCTTAATATCTCTCGCGTCCAAGTTGTTCAGAAGTTTGAAAATCCTTTTTCCGAACCTTTAGAGGCTGTTTACGTGTTTCCTTTGCCCGACGAAGCGGCGGTGGATGACATGGAAATTAAAATAGGTTCACGAACTATTAAAGCTGATATCAAACGCCGCGATGAAGCTATAGAAATTTACCAAAAAGCCAGACAGCAAGGCCGCACTGCGGGTTTGTTGGAACAAGAACGGGACAATATTTTTACTCAGTCTCTCGCTAATATCAAACCGGGAGAAAAAATTGAAGTTACGATTCGCTACACCGAAAGTCTCAAATTTGACGGCGGTGATTACGAATTTGTGTTTCCGATGGTGGTAGGGCCTCGTTATATTTCGGGAAATTCGATCCCCCCCAACCCCCCCTTGGCAAGGGGGGGCGATCTGAATACGACCCCCCCCAACCCCCCCTTAGTAAGGGGGGGCGATCTGAATACGACCCCCCCCTTAGCAAGGGGGGGGCAGGGGGGGGTTAATACCGATGCCGATCGCATTAACCCCCCTGTAAATCCTCCAGGAACTCGATCGGGTCACGATATCGCTGTTTCAGTAGAAATAGATAGCGGAATTCCGATTAGCGATATCCGCTCTACTTCTCATCAAATTACAACTAACCGCAGCGGCAATACTGTCAGCGTTCAACTAGCCAATTCAGACACAATTCCCAATAAAGATTTAATTTTGCGCTATCGAGTAGCGGGCGAAAATACTCAAGCAACAGTCCTGGCTCAAGCCGACAAGCGGGGTGGGCATTTTGCAGCTTATTTGATTCCGGCATTGAATTATAAAAATAATGAAATAGTACCCAAAGATGTGGTATTTTTGATGGACACTTCCGGTTCTCAGCAGGGCGAACCGCTGGTAAAATCGAAGGAGTTGATGCGCCGCTTTATTCAAGGTTTAAATCCCAACGATACATTTACAATTATTGATTTTGCCAACACTGCGAAAGCACTTTCAAGTGTTCCTTTAGCAAATACAACAGAAAATCGACAAAGGGCAATTAAGTATATCGACAAGTTGCAAGCAGACGGCGGCACAGAACTACTCAACGGCATCCGAACCGTGATGAATTTTCCCGCTCCCGCAACAGGAAGGTTGCGGAGTATTGTACTAATAACTGATGGTTATATCGGTGGCGAAAATGAGGTACTTAATTTCGTTCAGCAGAATCTTAAACCAGGAAATAGACTTTATAGTTTTGGCGTTGGCGGTTCTGTGAATCGGTTTTTGATCGATCGCTTGGCAGAAGTTGGAAGAGGGACATCTCAAGTGATTCGTCAAGATGAACCTTCCGCCGAAGCAGCAGAAAAGTTTTTCCGCCAAATTAACAATCCGGTACTGACTGATATTCAAATTAGCTGGGAAGGAATGGGGGGAAAACCGGAGATTTATCCGATCGCACCACCAGACTTATTTGCCAGTCAACCGCTAGTTTTATTTGGCAGAAAGGGCGATCGCACCAACGGCCAACTTCGCATCCGTGGCACTCTGGCTGGGGGTAAAACTTACGAACAGATTTTACCAGTTAACTTTGTTCCAGCAGTCAGTGTGCGACAGCGCGAGTCCAATCCGGCGGCAATCACAAATACTGATTTTGGCAATTCGGCGATCGCTCAACTTTGGGCTCGATCGCGTATCAAAGACTTAATGAATCAAATGTTTGGTGGCGAAACTAAATCCCTCGTGGAATCTGTAACAAATACCGCCCTAACTTATCGCTTGCTGTCAGAATACACCGCGTTTGTCGCTGTGAGCGAAGAAGTACGAGTAGAACCAGATGGAACTCGTAGGCAAGTCCAAGTACCTGTCGAATTGCCACAGGGCGTGAGCTATGAAGGTGTTTTTGAGTCCCAGGATACGGAGCCAACTAGAGGCGGCACTCGCAGTTTTTTCCCGACTCGCAGTCTGGTAGCGCCAGCCCCAGGACAACGCCGACAGCAACCTTACCGAGAGTCAAAATCCCAGCAACAAAGCATTTCTCGCCTGCAAATAATCACAGCCGAAGGGTTGGATGCGACGGCTATTGCTGCTTTGACTCAATACCTGCAATCTTTGACTCTCCCCGCTGGAGTGAGTGGCGAAACGGTGTGGGAATTGTCGGTACAAAACGGCCTGGTTGCTAAAGTGGCGATCGACTATAGCGCCTCGACACTACAAGCAACAGACACCATTGAAACTCTCAAAAGAGCCCTGATTTCTTGGCAACCTCCCGCAGGATTAAAAGGCACGCTGCGTCTGAAGTTACGAATTAATAATTAATGTCGATCGTTAAGGCACGATATCAAATCCGTTAGGAATGATCTAAACGGAGGACACGGCAATGCCGTGTCCCTACAATATTATCTTCGGTAGGGACACGGCATTGCTACAATATTATCTTCGGTAGGGACACGGCAATGCCGTGTCCTCTATATCATTTTTGTTTCTAATTAGCTTATTTTTTACCAATAAGCAGATAAGTTGTCATTGCCCCCTTACCTTTAACCTCAATCGTTCCCCGCTCATCAAATAAGTATTTGTGTTCCAATAACTTATAAGTAGTTTCGCTGACTTGAATTCGCCAAGGCAAACCGTGAGATTCCATGCGGGAAGCAATATTTACCGTGTCCCCCCACAAATCGTAAATAAACTTCTTGATGCCAATTACTCCAGCCACAACCGGACCGCTATGAATGCCGATGCGGATGCTAAAAGATTGATTATTTTTGGCATTAAATCGGGCTATTTCTGTTTGCAAATCCAAGGCCATTTGGGCGATCGCCTCAGCGTGGTCTGCCCTGGGTTCAGGCAATCCTCCTACTGCCATATATGCGTCGCCAATTGTCTTGATTTTTTCTAAACCGAGCCGTTCGCAGATTAAGTCAAAGCCAGAAAAAATCTGGTTCAGCAACTCCACAAGTTCGATCGGGCTCATAGTAGTAGAAAAGCTTGTAAAGCCCACAAGATCTGCAAACAAAACTGTCACTTCAGGAAAGTATTCTGCAATAGTAGTTTCGTTTCGTTTCAGCCGTTCTGCTATAGCCTTCGGCAAAATATTTAACAGCAGTTTTTCTGATTTTTCCTGTTCTTCCCGGAGAGCATCTTCTGCTTGCTTGCGTTCAGTAATATCATGATAACTCCAAACTCTACCGATAATTTCATCTTCCAGCCGCTGGGGTTCAGAATAGCGTTCAAAAAATCTGCCGTCTTTAAATTCCAACAAGTCGTAACTTTCCGCCTCTGGATGCTCGTAAAGCGATTCTATTCTTTCTTGGAATGCTTCAGGATCTTTAAGTTGTTCTAGCATAAAAGCCATCATTGTTGCGTCGTCGCGCAGTGCCATCACTTCGTTAGGTATGCCCCACATTTCTACGAATTCTCGATTGAAAGTGACTATTTTTCCAGTGCGATCGATGACCAAAATCCCGTCAGCAGTAGAATCAAAGGTTGCTTGCAACAGAGATACAGATTTTGCCAAGGCATCTTCGGCTTCTTTCCGAGCAGTAATATCTCGCAAAATCATGCGAATTGCCACTAGCTTACCCTCCGCAAATTTACAGCTTATACTGCCTTCCAGCCAAATTTGCTGGTGGTATTTTGTAATAAATATTGCTTGAATAAAATTTGGATAAAATGTATTTTCATTGATGTTTTTTTTATGAATAGCTTGATATAATACATCTATAGAATTATGAGAACTATTAGGATGAATGATGTCAAAAACTGTCAGACTAGCCATCTCTTCTTCACTATAGCCGAGAGTTTGTTCCCAAGCCCGATTGACGTACAAAAAATGACCATCAGATCCAATAGTTTGAATTAAATCACTAGCATTTTCAAATAAGTCTCGCAGTTTTTCTTCACTTTCCCGCAAAGCTGACTCTGCTTGCTTGCGCTTAATAAATTGACCAATTTGGCTACCAATTGTTGCCATTGTCTGAATCAATTCTTCATCAAAAGACTGCACTTCTAAGCTGAAGAAAGTCATCACTCCCAACACAGACTTTGTTGACATTTCCTGTTCGTAGTCACCCAAAATTGGAAACCCAAAAGCTCCGTGCAGTCCTTCTTCAGCGGCGATTTCTCTGCGGATAAAGAACTCATTTTCTACTACATCTGCCATCCACTCAGGGGAACCGCTGGCCCAAACGCGACCGGGCAATCCTTCCCCTTCAGCAAATGTAATTTGTTTGGCACATTCTCTAAATTTGGGAATGGAAATTGAACGTTTTGTCCAACTAGCGACGCACCGCAGCAAAGTCGGATCAGAAATTGGAATTTCTCTCTTACTCTTAGTTCCTGAAAGTAGTTTTTCGCCTATTTCTGGCATCCAAAGTTCGGCGGTATCCCATCCCAAACTGTCACAAATTACCGGGAGAATTGCTGCGATCGCCTTTTTGGTTGTTTCCGATGCCGAGAGGATGCGCGTGGTAACGTACTGGGCTACTTTTCGCTTGCTGGCCCGCTTTTTATCTGTAACATCGCGACCAATATACAAGAAATCTTGGGTGTCTATCCTGGTATCAGAAATACTATTAATCTCTGTGGGAATAGCCGTACAGGAAAAAGCCACTGTCAGCTTTTCACCTGTTTTTGCTGTGCAAATTACTTCGCCCTTAGTTGGCGATAATTGAGATTCTTGACTAAGGGTGTGCAAAGATTCCCCGACGGCCGCGATCGCATTTATTTCTCGTCCTACTAACTCCGACTCGCTGTAACCGAACAAAGTTTCAGCAGCTTGGTTAACTTTTTTAATTTTCCCCGTTCCTGTTGTCACCAACAAAACTTCAGCCATTGAAGTAATGATTTTTTCAACATACTTATTAGTAGATGCTAAGGTACTCAATAAAATATTCATTTCATTGGTAGCCTGAACCAGAGTTTGTTCTAAACCCATCCTGTCTGTTACGTCTTCAAAAAATATAATTAATCTTTGATTATTTTCGTCATCTTTCAACTCAACTATATACATATCAAAATACAGCCGCAAGTTATTGTCTAAAACCCGCGTCATTGCTTTTAAATCAAAATTAGGTAGTCGCCCTTCAAAAATATCGATTAAAATTTCTTCAGTTCCTACCAGTTCGGGAAACGGAATGCGGACATCATTTCCCGCGACTATTTCGTCAGAATATACAAACCGCTGCACATTGGGAGATGTCTCTTGAATTAAAAAATCTTTGTCCAGTGCCAGGTACTCCAAGTGGTGGGGAACCAACAGTTTTTTAAAGAGGCTTTTCATGTTGGGTTTCTAGTAGTAAATGCGCCCTATACATCAAGGAATCTGAGTCCGGTAGGGACACTCAAGCGTGCCCATAGGTGTCAACTTAAGCTCAAACCCAGTCAGAGACTGCTGTTTGACTATTAAACCTAGATCCCCCCTAGCCCCCCTTAAGAAGGGGGGGACAAGAGTCTTCTCAAAGTCCCCCTTCTTAAGGGGGATTTAGGGGGATCTAGACTTGGGATAAAACCCAGATTTCTCAAGAGTTTCAGCCTTAAGTTGACACTAATGGGCACTGCCTATTAGTGTCAACTTAAGCTCAAACCTAGTCACAGATTGCTGTTTGACTATTAAATCTAGATCCCCCCTAGCCCCCAGGGCTGTTTCATTCTCAGGTAAATCATCGTTTTGTAGGGGCGGTGCCCCCGTGNATTAGTGTCAACTTAAGCTCAAACCTAGTCACAGATTGCTGTTTGACTATTAAATCTAGATCCCCCCTAGCCCCCAGGGCTGTTTCATTCTCTTGTAGGGGCAATCCCCCCGTGGTTGCCCCAATCCCTGAAACACTTACAAAATCGTGGACTGGGAGGGCGGGCACGGGGGCACCGCCCCTACAAAACGATGATTTACCTGAGAATGAAACAGCCCTGCCCTAGCCCCCCTTCTTAAGGGGGGGATAAGAGTCCGATCAAAGTCCCCCTTCTTAAGGGGGATTTAGGGGGATCTGGACTCGGATAAAAGCGATATTTATCAAGGCTTTCAGGCTTAAGTTGACACCAATGGGCACGCTTGAGTGTCCCTACTGTATTTAATCCGATTGAAAACTGCTATTTGTAAAATGGAATTGTTACTATAAAAGTAGTACCTAACCCTGTTTCGCTGGAAAATTCTATTTGACCACCGTGCAAATCTACACACTGCTTAACTATGGATAATCCCAGTCCTGTACCGGGTATCTTGCCAACATTCTGTGCCCGGTAATAAGATTCAAACAGTTGTTCTTGATCTTCTATAGGAATACCAATTCCTTCATCTTTAATTTTAAACATCGCTTCTTCATTGTCACAATGTAACTCAAAATAAACCTTGCTGTCTATCGGCGAATATTTAATACCATTTGAAAGTAAATTGGTCAAGATATGCCGCAGCAATTTTTTATCCATTGCGGGCAAGTTTTGGGTATCATCATAGGAATTGTCCAATAATCTGCCCCGCGAGGCTACTCGCCTGTAAGTAAAGCAAATTGCATTATTTTTGCCGAAACTAATTTTGATTGATTCTACTAAATCGCTGCAAAATTTCTGCAAATCAATTGGTGCGGGATTGAATTGCAGTTTCCTTGCTTCTGCACTGCTGAGTAACCGCACATCATCTAATAGCTGAGCCATGTGTTTAGATGCTGATTTAACGTGTTCTAGATATTCTTCTTTTTCCTCTACTGTGAGCTCATCGCCGTATTCTTTGAGAATTTGAGCAGAAAATAATATTGTATTTAAAGGATTGCCGAATTCGTGAGCAAGCATCGAAAAAAAGCGAGATTTTACTTCTCTGAGTTCCTGTTCTTTTGCCAAAGAGCGGCGAATTTCTATTTCTTGTTGCTTGCGCGCTGTAATATCTCTACCTATGTAGACAAAATCGTATAGCCCCTTCAGTTCTGTCTGAATTGCCGCACAGGAAAATTCTACCCAAATTTCTGCTCCTGTTTTAGTTGTGCAGACTACTTCCAATTCTATCCGAAACTCTTTTTGAGACAAAATATAGTGGTGGCGAGCTTGGTAAAGCAATTTTTCTTCCACTACAATCATGGACAAAGGCTGTTCGATAATTTCGGCCTCGCTGTACCCAAATAACAATTGAGCTGATTGATTTACTGTTTTGATAATGCCCAATGTTGTTGTCACCAACAAAGCATCACCCATCGAGCTAATAACTTTATTTATATAATCTTTAGAAGCCTCTAAAGCTCTTATTAAAAGATTAGCCTCATTAGCTCTTTGGATCAATGATTGCTTCATCACCATTTTTTCGGTGGCATCTTCAATCACAATTAGCAACTTACTTGGCATATCTACTTGTTCGTTTTCATGTTCGATTGCTAACAGATCAAAATATAAAGGGTGATCATTGTCTGTAAACCGAGCGATACCTTTGACTTGAAAACTCGACCTCTGTCCCAGAAGTATAGATGTCAGGATACTTTCAATTCCAATTAATTCAGGAAAACAAATTCGGGCATCCACGCCAGGTAAAGCATCGCCGGCAGTATCAGCAAACCGCTGCACTGCGGCGGAGGTTTCCTGAATGATGAAGTGGTTATTCACCAGTAAGTATTCTGTTTCTTGCGGAATTAAAAGTTTTCTGAAAATGTTGATCATAGTTTTTCTACCATTGTATAAGCTAGTTTGTGAAAAATTTCATCGACATCTTTGCCTGTTTTTGCTGATGTTGTGTAAACTGCTACGACTTGATCTTGACCGATTGAATGGGCAACTTCTACTAGCAGTGCTAATTTTTCTTCGTCAATCAAGTCTACTTTGTTCAAAGCGATGATTATTGAGCCTTTAGGGTTAACTGAAGCAAAAAGCTGAATGTGTTCGGAAATTCGTTCAACTGTTTCTGAGCGGCTGACATCAGCAACTATTAAAACGCCGCCTGCTCCCTGTAAGTAAGTGGGGGCGATTCCTTTGAATTTTGTATGCCCTTCTAAGTCCCAAATCAGCAACTGTGCTGTGACGATTTCCTGTTTTGTGCTGTTTTCTAATACAATGCTTTTGCGGGAAATTTTTACTCCCACAGTGGAGAGGTACTGGTCGCTGAATTGCCGATCGACAAAACGGCGAATCAGGCTGGTTTTACCCACGCCAAAATCGCCGATCATGCACATTTTTTTAGAGATAGTAACTGACATAATTATTTGCTGTTTATACTCTTAGTTATTGGTTCAAATCGCACGCACCTGCTTAACAATAGCGGTTGATTCGGTTCCACATCAGCAGGAGGACTGTCACTGCCGACTACTTGGAGGCGCTTCGGGTCAGCACCTTGCAACACCAGGGCATCTTGCACTGCTACTGCACGCCTGATGGACAACTGTTGATTGGTGGCAACTTCGCCGGTACGATCGCTGTGCCCAATTATCTTAATACGTTTTTGAGGATGCTGTTTCAAAAAATTTATGATATTGACAATTGTCTCTTGATATGTAGAGTCTAATTTTGCTGTTCCTGGCTCGAAATAGATGCGGGTTGCAATTTTCAACGGATTTAATTTAACAGTGTTAATGACCGACTCAACTCCGGGAATTTGCTTCAGGGACTGAGTAATTTTCTGTGCGTCTCCGTCCTCCATGACAGTTCCTTCGACTGTAACTCTACGATCGCCATATCGACTAGAAATAGCCACACCCCACAAGCGGTTTAAGACAGCAGTGATCCGCTTCACCTCAGCCGTTGTCAACACTGGATCGGGAGGTACATCTACGGCAATAATTTGATTGTCTAATTTCAACTTGGGTACAGTTGATGCAACTATTTTTGCAGCTTTTGCCCGTAATTCTGGATTTGGCAACTGTCCGGTTAACTTGAGAGTTTTGCCGTCAACATCGACATTTAAGCGGTAAACTGCCAATTCTGGGGTCGAGCTTAAAGCTAAACGGGCATTAGCCTCCAGACGGCGGTCAATGTTGCTGCGGTGCTGATAAATTCCCCAAGGTACTAAAATTAAGCTTAGCATTGCTAAACTTATGCCTGCAAGTGCGATCGGGAGTTTGGTGGCTGTTTGCTTGTCTGCTGTAAATTTTCCTAATAAACTGATTAATAGTGGATGCAGGTCATCAGATATACTACGGGGATTGCCATCAAATTCATTAACAGATTTGCCATGATTGATGATAATGTTACTAACAGTTTCCCGTATTTGTTTCATAAACTGTTTCGGCGGTTCTCCTTTGATCACTGCTGCGAGATAACAGTATCCTGCTACTTCTAATATGATCTTGGATTCGCCATATTCAATTTGATTGAGTTCGGAAATTTGTCCTGGTCTCACAATGCAATCATTCACAAAGCTGCTAATAGCTGTGAGCATTCCTGCTACCATTTCCGATTCTAGCTGATAATCTCCTGAGTTTTGAGCTTCAGAAATCACCAACCCTGATGCCTTGTGAATTAAGAATACTCCTTGGACGGTAAAAGGCATTGATTCTCTGAGGATCAATTCGGCTTCGGAGACTCCTTGTACTTTCGAGCGAATTTTGCGCTGAACTCCTTCGACGCTGAGGGCATTTGACACTTTTTCATTGATTGTCTGGATAGCTTCTGCCAGGTATTTAGAAATCGTACTGCCAATTACGGGATAGAGCGCATCCACCATTGAATCCCGTTCTAGTTGAATTTGGGCTGTAATCGCTCTGCCCATTTCCGGGGCTAGGGCTTGAGCGATCGCCTCTTTGTCTAGTCGAATTTGCTCTTTAATTGCCAGGCCGATTTCTGGGGCGATCGCATGAGCAATCTCCGCTGGCGAATTCTGTATTTGTTGAGAAAGCGCGTCGGGAAGCAACTCAGCTATCGCTGAACTCATTGCGTGCTTGTTTTCCTGAGTTTTCGCCCTAATTACTTCGTCAATAATCGGTACTATCGCCTGCACCATTTCTTCTTTAGAATCACTTATTTTGCGGCTGAGAATTTCTGCGATCCAAGGTAGCATCAGCGCGATTAACTGTTGGGGATCGTAAATTTGGTGCTCCAATTTTTCTAATTTATCGTCGATTGTTGCCATCAGGTTCCGCACTCCCGGCAAATCGTTCTCTGCGAGGAGAGTTTTTAATTGCTCGATATCTGAGATTTGGGAGCCAAAAATCAGATTTTGCAGCTTTTCCATCGCGCTATCGGCTTCATTTAGATCTTGTTTAATTTGTCCCAATATTTCTGTCGGCGATATCTGCGTCGGCTGTTCTAATAAGTTTGGCATTTCTAGAGCCGAAGCTGTCGCAGCATCTAAATATTCTGCTTCTCCTGGTTCTGAGGCTGTTGGAACTAAGGGGTTATGGGGAATTACTGATGGTTGTGGGTTGGTTTCGCGATCGGGGAAATTCTCTAAATTGTGTCCATTTCCTGCGGATTTTTGAGTCTGTACTTCCTGTGGAGAATCTTGAATTTTCAAGTTAGACAAATCTTGAATCTGCTGCGCTTCTTTGTCTAACTCTACCTCGCCGATCGCCAAAATATCTATAGTATTAACTGATGAATAGTCTTTTTCTAGCTCCGAAGTGCTGAGTTTTTGAGTAACAAATAACAATTTTTTAAACTCTTCCAAGAAAGCCAGTGAATCACCAGAATCCGGTTCGCCATCGAAGGTTGCTGGTGATTCACTGGCTGCAACTTCCTCAGATATACCTAACAAATCTTTCAACCCACCAAGTAGCGGTGTGTGAGTGTTCTCATCACTGATCTCTGGTTCAGACTCTGGATTTCCTCGGTCTGAATCAGCAAGAATTTTGAGTTCAATCAACAGATTCACTAACGGTTTAAGCTGGGCTGGTGTATCGCCAGCAGATTTGTCAGGTTTAGAAATCAAACCCTCTAACTGGTTGTCGTCAGCCGGATTTTTTTTCTGCGAGGTCATTCCATTTTAGATTTTAGATTTTAGATTTTGGATTGATTCCACGGATAAATCCGGGGGATCGTACCACCTTTGAAATTCTTGGTCATCACTTATTAATTATCCATGATGGTGACGATCTGGCAACAAAAAGTCGCTGTTTAACTTATTGTCAGTAACTCCCTTAAGTTCTGGAACAAATTCAGTTCCTTTGAGCCTCATGCCTAGTTCAAACAGAATTTCCGCCATATCATCTCTAGAAACTTTGACATCTCTGAGCATGGAAAAACGTCTGTCGAGTTCTTCAAAAACTTGTGTTTTCAGAGTGCGACTTTCTTCGGAGAGTCTATCTCTGGTTTGAGAGAGTTCGTCACGAAGGGAACTGGTTTGGTTGTCTATCGCCTCATCGAGAGCTTCGATGCTGCTGGAAAATTTGCGGTTAACGCGATCGATTTGCTGGCGCAAGTCGGCGCTTTCTTCTTGGGTATTCAAGGTGATTGATTTGATTTTCTTTTCAAATGAATCAACAGCAGCCCTCATTTCTCCTGCAAGAACTGTCTTTATTTGTTCGGTGCGAGTTTGCATATCTTGCTGCATCATCGACAAGTCGGAATCTATTTTATCGAAGCGGTTATCGTATTCTCTAAGCTGTGCTCCGAAAATTATATCGCGAATCTGGTCGATATTGCCCAGGCGTTCGCGCATTTCTTCTTTAGTTATTTCGGCCATGATTTTACCTCGAATCTCCCAAAAATGTGAACTTGAGAACTATGCTAGATTTTTTGTGAAACCGCCAGTCGAGCCACTTAAGCAGACTCTAGGTTAGATTTTAGTGTCTTCTGTTGACATTTTTAATGATATCGCATCTTGACTGTGGCTTTAGGTACAGAAGATTACCAACCGCTAAAAAGTCGCGATCGCAAACACATCTAATAGACCTCTCCCAAAAAGCTGGTCAATAACAGGCAGGATGCCTGTTCCACAATAGTTATGGGAGATTTCTAATGATTTACCTATCTTGTCAAATCCTCTATCTCCCCTCTCCCCCTCTCCCTCGCCC
>NZ_NXIB02000058.1 GCF_002412335.2 Tychonema bourrellyi FEM_GT703 | reverse complement strand
CATCTCTCCCTCTCTCCCCATCTCCCCCATCCTTTTTAAATGATTTAGCTTGACCAGGAGAGCTCGCGCTCTACCCAATCGAGGGTGAGCGACGGGATGAATGCGAGGGAGTTGACGATTCCATCCCAAAGTCGAATTCCTCTTCGGAGCGTGGAACAGCGTCGGGTAGTTCACTATCTGATTTTGACATTATGTTTACTAAGTGTAACTAGATTCAGCGACTAAGAGTGTCCGATCGCCCGCTGGAACTGGAATGTGTGCGAGATGGAGGATTGGTGGTAAAGGGCTGGGCTGTTTCATTCTCAACAAAAAACAGCCTTGTGGTAAGAGAGGGCAAATCGATGCGGACTTTGTTGAGACTAACCGCAATTCTGACACCGCTATCGGCTAATTATGTGTACCCATTTCTACAATTGTGCTTTTTAGATAGAATTTCTGTCAACTTGGCTGCTAAAACAGTCGCTGAGATTTGTACGGGCGAATGGCCATTCGCCCCTACTGACCCAAATGCTCTCTTAAGTGCCTAAATTTTAACAGATAGGCTCTGTTGCATCTAGATTGCCTATGGTATTAGAGGGGGAGAGGGGGAGAGGATTTTTGATTGCGGCTCGAAATATACAATTTAAATGCACAACAGCTTACAAGGAATTGTGTTTCTATTGAAAACAGTAATTCTGGTGCATTTAAGTTTTTTTGGACTGAATTTGGCGCAAAGAAGCGGCTTGAGTTAGCAGGGATTCAGCAAAAGCGATAGCTTCTGTTTCCGATCGCCCGCTAGCAAGTTGAGCCAGTTCTTCCCGTCGCTGCTGACTGTTGAGGGTCATCACTCGCACTACAGTACGTTCCGATGATTCTGGATTACTTGTATCTTTATTTGTGCCAGCTTCAGAGGCGATCGTCTGTTTGTTGACGCGAAAATGACAGTCAGCCATTGCCGCAATCAAAGGTTGGTGGGTAACACAGAGGAGTTGATGTTTTTCCGAAAGTTGATGGAGTTTTTTGGCGATCGCCCCAGCCACCCTCCCAGACACTCCGGCATCAATTTCGTCGAAGACAAGAGTGCTAGCACCTTCTATTTGAGAAAAACAGGCTTTGATGGCGAGCAAAAAGCGGCTCATTTCACCACCAGAGGCGATCGCGCCTAGTGGTTGCAGAGGTTCCCCCGGATTTGGACTAAAACAAAAAGAAATGCGATCGGCACCAGTGGTGCTTGGGGTAGCTGCGGTGATTTCCACTTGAAATTGCACTTTTTCCATTGCTAAAGGCTTGAGTTCTGCCACTAAATCGGCTTCGAGTTTAAGAGCCGTGGCTCGTCGCAGATTAGTGAGGTGACTACAAGCCTCCTTTAACTTCTCCATAGAGGCTTGATATGCGAGTTCTAGGGCTTCCATTGACTCGCCTCCGGCTAAAAGTTCATTTAGTTCGTTTTGGATAGTTTTGTAGTAGGCGATCGCCTCTTTGAGCGGGCCATATTTGCGACAGATTTGTTTAAGTTCCTGAATGCGCTCTTCTACTTCTTCGAGTCTCTGGGGATCTGCTTCTAATTGTTCACCGTAACTGCTAATTTGGCGACTAGCTTCTGTAGCTTGAGCTAGGGCATCACTAACCATTTCTAGGATAGGTTGCAACTGCACATCATAGACAGCCATATCATTTAAAATTGCCTCGGCCTTGCTCAACAAATCGGCGGCTGAGGGTGAATCAGCGTCATTTTGGTAAAGAGCTTGATGCACTTGGTAACTTTGCTGCTGCAACTCCACAACGTGACTGAGCCTGATGGATTCTTGTTCTAGGTTTTCCAATTCGGCTGCGTCTTCGATGTGGGCTTCGCTAAGTTCTCGGACTTGATATTCCAACAAATCGAGTCTTTGGAGTCGCTGCTGTTCTGACTGACGCCTGCGGTTGAGGGCTGTTTTGGCTTGGCTGGTCACCAGCCATGCTGCGGTGACATTCGATCGCGCTTCCGTAATAGTTTTACCACCATAGAGATCCAGCCATTCTCGCTGAAGGGTTTCTTGTCCGAGTTGGACGGTTTGGCCTTGGGCGGTAATTTCCACCAGTCGATCGCGCAGTTGCTCCATTAAGGGGCGGTTGACTAAAATTCCGTTCAAACGCGATCGAGTCCGCAGAGTACCGCTAGACGCCGTAATTTCCCGGCTGCAAACAGCTAAATTGCCATCTATCGGTTCAATTTCTTGCTCGCCCAGCCACAATACCGCAGCTTTGTCCAATTCAAAAGTAGCTTCCAATATTGCCCGCGCTGCTCCTGTGCGAATCACACGGCGATCGACTTTACCACCCAAGACTACATCAAGAGCATCTAGAATAATCGATTTCCCAGCGCCAGTTTCGCCTGTAAATACGTTCAAACTCGGCCCAAATTCTAGGTCGAGGCAGTCAATTAGGGCAAAGTTTTCAATTCTCAGGGATAGTAACATGGGAAAACTGGGAATTGGGAATGGGGAATTGGGAATGGGGAATTGGGAATGGGGAATTGGGAATGGGGAATTGGGCATTGGGCATTGGGCATTGGGCATCGGGAATTGGTAACTAATGACAACTGTCAACTGACAACTGACAACTGACAACTGACAACTGACAACTGACAACTGTCAACTGACTTCGGCTATAGTTTCAACCACCCAAACAAATCTCCTACCGTTAGCCGCAATTCTGCTGCCCAATCTGGAACGGGCAACAATTCTTCGAGTTTTGCTAAAAGTTCCGGTTGCTTTCCAGGGGGATAAATTAAGATCGATCGCACCATCGGATCGATCAGCCAACCCATTTTAGTACCGTTTTTCAGACAGTGTAAAATATTTCCAGTTACTTTAGTTTGACTCTGCCCTGGAGAGAGAATTTCAATTGTCCAATCTGGGTAAGCTTCAAATACATTAGCAACATCCCCATTTTCATCAACAGGTATTCTGTCCCAAGTAAATACTGTGACATCTGGCACGATCGATCTGCCGTCAAAAGTACACCGCAATTCGGGAAAAGCTAAGGCAATTTTCGGCTTTTTAACTACGACATTGATGGCTGGGACTAATTCACCTTGAATCCTGCTATGTTTTCCTTGTGGCATTGTTTTTTGGATAATTTCACCGTTTATATATTCGCTAGCTGGTTCTGTTTCTGGCAGTTTGAGAAACTCTGACATAGTTAGTGTTTTTGTTTGTACCTGTACCATTTTTTTACTTTTTTTTTACTTTTTTATTCTATCAAACCTAAGTGTTTATAAGCAGCAAGCGTGGCAATTCTACCCCGACTTGTCCGCTGCAAAAATCCGATTTGCATTAAGTATGGTTCATACACATCCTCAATCGTTTGAGTATCTTCTCCTGTGGAAGCTGCGAGAGTTTCTAAACCCACAGGCCCACCGTTAAAATTTTCAATCATTGCTGTCAAAAGACACCGATCGGTCCAATCCAAACCTAGCGGATCGACATTGAACAATTCCAGCGCAATCGATGCCACTTCAGCAGTAATCGGCTTTAAATTTTTGACTTCGCTGTAGTCTCTAACTCTCCTCAGCAAACGGTTAGCAATCCGGGGTGTGCCACGAGCTCGGCGGGCAACTTCTGTGGCGCCTTCTGGGGTAATTTTAGTATCTAGAACTTGGGCGGTTCTTTGGACAATTAAACTGAGTTCATCTATTTCGTAGTAACGCAATCTTTGGATTAAGCCAAATCGATCGCGCAATGGAGCAGTCAGTGACCCAACTTTTGTAGTTGCTCCCACTAAGGTAAACGGTTTGAGAGGAATACTGCGAATTTTTGCACTTTTGCCTTGACCGATCGTAATATCTAAGCGGCAATCCTCCATCGCCGGATAGAGAATTTCTTCTGTAACTTTTGATAAGCGGTGAATTTCGTCAATAAACAGCACGTCGCCTGCTTTCAGGTTGATCAACAATCCGACAATATCGCGGGGTTTTTCCAAGGCTGGGGCTGTGGTGATTTTGCAGTCAACTTCCATTTCTGCTGCTAAAATTAGCGACATTGTGGTTTTGCCCAACCCTGGTGGCCCGTACAGTAACAGGTGATCCATCGGTTCACCGCGAGATTTTGCTGCTGCAATTGCGATCGCCAAAACTTCCCTCAAGTCCTTCTGCCCGATATATTCAGCCAATCGCTGAGGTCGGATTTTGTCGTCTTGTTTGCTGTTGGTTTCGTCTGCTAGTTCTTCTGGCTCTACCAGAGATTCAGACTGGGGTTTTACAGCTTTATTTTTTATTTTCTTGGGGGTTGCTGGGGCAATGTCTTCGGGTAAATTTGGATCGGGGGGCTGTTGTTTGGAGGAGATAATTGCCATAAGAAGAAGGAAGAAGGAAGTTCGGCAACGGATGATGTAACGGATTTAACGGATGTGAGGAAGGTAGAAGTCAACCCTCCTGCCCCCCAATGGGGGAAATTGTTTACAATTATTTAGAATAGTCTTGATAATTATTGAGTTTGCTATGAGTATTCCATCTTCTTTATTAGCATCGGAAAATATCACCTTTGAAGCGGCGATCGCGCTGACCCAATCTTTATTGACCGAAATTGAAGCCGATCGACTTTCACAAGCCCAGATTGAGCAAGCAGTAGTCTCTCTGGTGAAAACACACAACGGCGCTAGAGGGTTTTTTGTCACCTATCTGACGGACGATCGACCTTTGGCAGACAAACCGTCCCCAGGCGTGCTGGATGCACTGCGCGACGCTCCTGCGATCGTAGCAGAACTACTGGTCAAAAATCTGGCAATGTCGGCGGCAATGGTCGTGCATCACTCCCGTCACGAAAAGTCGGAAATGGCCGCGGGTTCAGCCAGAGTGCAAGCGCGATCGCGCCATCTAATTCAAACTCTGCAAATGCCTGCCTGTCAAACTCTAGCAAAGCAAATGCTGGAAGATTTGCAGACTGGACAAGGTGAGTACGAAGTGTTTTTCCAGCGCTGGGGCTACGATGGGGAACAAAAAGACGCGATCGGTTCAGCAGTCAGGGGTGCGATCGGTCAATAAACATCTCCAATAATTATCGTGGAACAGGCCGGAGAGCCTGTTGCTGACGGGCAGGATGCCCATCCCACAAAAAAATAGAAATCTTGTGGAACAGGCCGGAGAGCCTGTTGCTGACGGGCAGGATGCCCATCCACAAAAAAATAGAACTCTTGTGGAACAGGCATCTTGCCTGTTGCGGGCATCTTGCCTGTTGCTGACGGGCAGGATGCCCATCCCACAAAAAAATAGAACTCTTGTGGAACAGGCCGGAGAGCCTGTTGCTGAAACAGTCCCTCTGGATGCGACTAGCCCACCAACCCTTGATAAAAGTAGCGAGGCTGTGGAATAATTGCGGTTTAACAAAAGCAGCCATCAAGCAGCTTAAGTTGATGTAGGTGTGAAGGTAGTGAACGAGGGCGAAAAAATTGTTGAGATCGGTCAAAGGATTTGCCCAAAAAGCCCGAACGGTTAACGGCGGGCGGCGGACGAAGCTCAATCTGCTGGCAACATTAGTGCGCCGCGACTTGGAAGCTCAATACAAAGGCTCAATTCTAGGCAACTTGTGGCCACTGCTAAATCAGCTATCCCAATTGCTGATTTACACGTATGTATTCTCGATCGTCCTAAAAGTAAAACTCAACCTTACAGGCTTCCCAGAAAACAGCAACATTACCTTTGGAGTCTGGCTGTTTGCAGGTTTGCTACCTTGGAGTGCCTTTACCAGCGGTTTGATTAAATCTGGAGTATCCGTAGTCGGTCAGCCAAATTTAGTCAAAAAAGTAGTATTTCCCCTCGGTTTACTACCATTAGTACCAATATTCACCGCCTTTATCGAAAGTTCTCTCGGTCTAGCAGCCTTGATAGTCATAGTAGCAGTATCATCCCAAAAACTCAACGCTACACTGTGTTTGCTCCCACTGGTTTGGATACCTCAGTTACTGATCACCGCCGGCTTGGGATATTTAACCGCAGGCTTGACAGTATTTTTGCGAGATATTCCTCAGACTTTAGGTGTGATTCTCAACTTTTGGTTCTATTTGACCCCCATCGTCTATCCAGCATCAGTGATCCCCGAACAGTGGCGAGGAGTGATATTTTGGTTAAATCCAATGGCAGCAATCTCAGAAGTTTATCGCGATCTCATACTACTTGGAGAAGTAAAACACTGGGGCGAATTGGGTGTAGCCACACTAATTTCTGCTGCTATATTTTGGGGAGGTTTAATGGTGTACCGACGTTTGCGTCCCGCTTTTGCTGACGTGCTGTAAATTGGTTTTAGATATGCTGTAAATTTGTTTTAGATCTCAAGTCAATCTAAAATCTAAAATCTAAAATCGGATGACAGAAACTGTAATTTCGCTAAAAAATGTTTCCAAATGCTTTAAGCGGTACGATCGCCCTGGAGACCGCTTAAAGGAAATGATTTATCCCAGCAAAAAACTTGCGGACGAATTTTGGGCTCTGCAAGACATCAACTTGGAAATTTCTCAGGGACAAACTCTAGGAATTGTCGGTCGTAACGGTTCGGGAAAAAGCACTCTCCTGCAAATAATTGTGGGGACGCTAACACCTACCGCCGGAACCGTCGAAGTTAAAGGACGAGTCTCAGCTTTATTGGAACTCGGAAGCGGTTTTAACCCAGAATTTACTGGTCGGCAAAATGTGTTTTTCAACGCTCAAATACTGGGATTCAATCAAAAAGAAACCGCAGAAAAATTTGATGAAATAGCTGCTTTTGCTGATATTGGAGATTTCATCGAACAGCCTGTCAAGACTTATTCTAGTGGTATGTTTGTTAGGCTGGCTTTCGCAGTTGCGACTAGCGTTGAGCCGGATATTCTCGTAGTTGACGAGGCACTTTCTGTCGGCGACGAAGCTTTTCAGCGTAAGTGTTTTGCCCGCTTACAGTCAATTCAGGAAGGTGGGGGAACGATTTTATTTGTTTCTCACGCAGCTACTTCAGTTGTTCAACTTTGTACCTCAGCAATTTTAATGGATAGCGGCGAATTGCTACTAGCTCACACGCCGAAGGTGGTAATCTCTAAGTATCAAAAATTGATCTATGCCGATCCAGATAAAGTTTTAGAGCTGAAGGAAGATATTCGAGGCTTAAATAAGCTGACTAAACAGGAATCAGAAACAGACCTTCAAGATACTCAGTCAGAAAACAAACATACTGAGATTCCACCAGAGCAATCCCTACCAAAACTCAAGGAATATTACGAAGAATTTTACGATCCAGGCATGATACCATCGAATACGGTAAGGTATCCGTCTAGGGGAGCCGAAATTATCAATCCCCGCATCACGACGCTGAAGGGAAATGTGGTAAATCACTTGATTGGTCGTCAAGATTATATTTACACTTACTCTGTAACTTTCTCCAATTCTACTTCCAAAGTTAGGTTTGGAATGTTGATCAAAACCATTAGCGGTTTTGAGTTGGCTGGTGCTTCTTTGAAGGCTTCAACTCAGTCAGTTAAGTATGTGGAAGCGGGAACAACAGTTGTAGTAAAATTTCAGTTCAAGTGTTTGCTAAATCCAGGGGTTTATTTTTTAAATGCTGGGGTGGTGGGAACAGTAGATGAAGATTTGACTTATCTCGATCGCTGTGTAGATATAGCAATGTTTAGAGTTCAGTCTTGTACTGAATCCTGCGGCAACGGTATAGTTGACTTGCTGATCGAACCGTGTTTAACTGTTGTCAATTCTGATTATTTGCTCAAAGAAGCGTCCAGCGAGGTTATCTAGAAATTCCGTGAAAATAATGACTAACATTTATGTAGATATGCTTGAAAATCCTGTTATTAAAGCATTGATTCGAGAGCAAGCTAAGTTTCCCGAAGATTTTAAGCTGAATATCTGCGAAGATGATGAAATGTATTTGTTTGCTCTGGGTAATGTTAAAGATGATCGCGATCGGGCTTTGGTGCGCTACTATTCCCTCGGTCGTCGTATTCTCGATACCGTCAAACAAATTGTAGATTGGCATTTTGGCAGTTTTGAAAATGTGCCTTGTTTTCTAGACTTTGCCTGCGGTTACGGTCGATTTACCCGGTTTTTGATTCAAGAAATACCGCCGGAACGCATTTGGGTTTCTGACATCTCTACTAAAGCTGTTAAGTTCCAAACAGAATACTTCGGTGTTAACGGTATTGTCTCAACTGGAAATCCTGAAAACTTTTTAGTTGACCGGAAATTTGACTGTATTGTAGTCAATTCTTTTTTCAGCCATATGCCTGAAAGAACTTTTAGCAATTGGCTGGAAAATTTGTATAATTTGTTGACTCCTAATGGCATTTTGATATTTAGTGTTCACGATGAATGTTTGCGAGCCCCTGGTGCAGAAATGCCAGCTAAGGGTATTTTGTTCAGCCCCAACAGCGAAATTCAGTCCTTAGATAAAGCAGAATACGGCACAACTTATGTAAGTGAGAAGTTTGTCAGAGAAATTGTCGATAAAGTCAGCAGCAGCAAAGCATTTGTCCATCGCATAGAAAAGGGCCTATGCAGATTTCAGGATTTATATATTGTTACAAATCAGCTAGTTAAAGATTTTTCTAGCTTAAAATTCAATCACCACCCGGAGGGATATGTTGATGTTGCAGCTTTTACAAATAAGGGTAATTTATATTTGGAAGGGTGGGCCATAGATGCCAATCAGGATGGTAGTATTGAGGAGGTACAAGTGCTAGTAAACGGTAAGATTGTCCAGAGATGTGAGCCTTTTTACGATCGCCTGGATATCGATATACATTTTCAAAAAGATGCGATTTCACCGTCTGGCTGGAGCTGCTATTTAGCTAAAGATACTGTTTCAACCGAGGACGTATTAACTGTGAAATTAATTAATAACTATGGCGGTAAATTAATTATTGAAAATTGCACCGTTCAATCCCTAGTTAGTCAGAAGTTGTCGCAATCTTTGTTAGGTTCTACTCACGAAAAACTTAACTTGGTTGAAACTCAGTTAGCTTCTGCTAAAATACAGTTGGAGCAAAGTCAACATGATTTGAATTCAACTCAGGTGCAGTTGCAAGAAACTCAAACTCAATTGGTTAATGAGCGGACGCAGTTGGAGCAAACTCAAGTTAATTTAATATCTGTTCAAAGACACTTAGAGGAAACTGAAAAATATCTAATTCATGTCAAGGAAGAAGTGGAGCGATCGCAAAATCGAATTCAGGCAATGGAAACCAGCAAATTTTGGCAACTGAGAACTGCTTGGTTTAAAGTCAGGCGGGCCCTGGGTTTAGCCGGAGAGTAAACAAAGTCGAGTAAAATTAAGTGGCTTGGGAATTAGAGCTAAGGAGAGAAAACGTGAATATAAATGACAGCAAATCTTCGGTTTTTATTGTCACTGGAATGCACCGCTCTGGTACTTCTTTGACAGCTTCTTTGTTTCAGAAAGTCGGGGTTGATATTGGCAAAAAGTTAGTGGGCCCGGCCGACGGAAATGTCAAGGGTCATTTCGAGAATGTGGATTTTGTAGAATTTCACAAAGGTGTTTTGCGATCGCACGGAATAGATGAACTAGGTTGTACTTTCGACAAAACGATTCCACTAGCACCCGAATCTGTAGAAATAGCCAAAAAATTAATTGCCGAAAATCAACAAACAGACAAACATTGGGGTTGGAAAGACCCACGCACGGCGCTTTTTTGGGATTTTTGGTTAACTTTGCTACCCGAAGCTAATTTTATCTGCGTTTATCGATCGCCCTGGGAAGTCGTCGATTCCCTGTACCGTCGCGGCACCGATGTCAGCTTGCTGAACAATCCCGAAATGGCCGTGAAAATGTGGATTCACTACAACCAGCAAGTTCTAGAGCTTCACAAGCGTTTTCCCGATCGCTGTCTGCTATCAAACGTTTACCCGATCGGCAATCATCCCGAACTTTTCATCGATCGAGTCAATCAAAAATTCAATGTAAATTTAACTGCCATACCAGCCGACAATTTTGAAGAATCTCTATTAGTCAATGATATCGAAAAAAGTCACAGACCAAACCTGATCCAGCAATATTTTCCCGAAGCCTTAGAAATCTATCAAATCTTGGAAACCCAAGCTCAGGATTTGAACAGCCAAATGAGTTTATCCCCAGATAAAATCATTAGTTTCCCTGCATCTGCTGTCGGACACTTCCAAGATTGGTTAAATATTCGCCTGCTCGAAAAACAGCAGAAAACCAGCAAATATGAAGTCAAACAATGGCAAGAACAATTTCAACAAGCCCAGACAAAAGTCTTAGGATTAGAAACAGAATTAGGACAAACTCAAGTACAGCTTGCAGGCAAAGAATCGCAATTTCAAGAAGCTTTAGCAAAACTGCTGGAATTGGAAACAGAGTTAGGACAAACTCAAGTACAGTTAGCCGGCAAAGAATCACAATTTCAAGAAGCTTTGGCAAAACTGCTAGAGTTAGAAGCTCAATTAGGAGAAACTCAGATACAATTGGCTGGCAAAAAGTCTAATTTTAGAACAGCATTAGAAAAAATCCTAGATTTGGAATCAAAATTGGGTAAAAAACAGACAGAAATAGAACAAAAAGAGTTTGAATCAAAGCAAGAATCAGCGAAGTTCCTACGACTGGAAACAGAAAAAAAACAGATTCAGGAAAATTTAAGAGAAACCATCATAAACTTAGAGAAATTGTGCCAGGAAATTGAAATAGTTCGCGCCGAACTTGCTAAAATTAAATCTTCGACATTATGGAAAATTATTGACAATATTTTAGACATAAAACGCCGATTGCGAGAACTTTTTCCGAGATTCATTTTTTCAATCGATGGTTCAAATAACTTGCATATTTATGATTCAGATTTGGTAATTACTGGTTGGGCTTTTCACAGTCAATTCAGTATTAAATCTGTTCGAGCTAAAATTGATAGAAAATTTTTTACAGGTATTTGCGGTATAGAAAGAAGCGATGTAGCCCAAGCTCACTCTAATATTGCTGCTGCCAAAAAATCTGGTTTTAGGATTGAATTGGTCGCCCCACCGGGACGCCACGAAGTGCTGCTAGAAGTGCAAGATGCTAAGAGTAAATGGCATCTTTTGGCAGTTTATCCCCTGTTAGTTTCAACAATTCAAGCATCCTTTGATACGCCCATAGTTTGGGAACAGCGGCCTGGTCAGGTTTTGTTTGCCGGTTGGTGTTGTCACCACGATCGCAAAATTGCTAAATTAATCCTTGCGTGTGGGGATGTTTCTGTAGAATGTGCCTATGGTTTGCGACGAAAAGATGTCGGTGAAGTGTTTCCCGATTGGGTTAATAGTTCGGAGAGTGGGTTTGAAGCCCTTGTCAATTTGCCAGTAGGAGAATGGCTAGTTTCTTTAGAAGCTGAGTTAGAAACTGGGGAAATTTTATCGTTTCAAGCGCCGAAAACATTGACCGTTAAACCTTATGATATCTGGCGCCGAAGTGCCGATAAATTTGAGGAGTTGTCGAGATTGAGCGAGGCAATTCGGCAGCGCGCTAGGGAAAGACAACAACGTCTCGGCAGAATTCTACCGATGCCTTGGGAAATAGTGGCGGTGGTTCGTCAATTTGCGAAGATTTACCGCCAGCAAAAACAGTTTACTGCCCCTGGGGAATTGTTGCCACCAGCGGGTTTTGTGGTGCCACAGCCCATTGATCGGTATGATGCTTGGCTGGATGTGAATCAGTGGAATGAGCGATCGCGCAATTACTTGATTTCTCGTTTAGAATCTTGTCAGGAACCACTTCCCAAAATCTCGGTGGTGATGCCAGTTTACAACCCGCAAGTGGAATTTCTGTCAAGTGCGATCGGTAGCGTTTTCAATCAAGTTTATCAAAACTGGGAACTTTGTATTGCCGACGATTGCAGCACCGATTTAACAGTAATTGAAACTTTAAAAAACTGGGCGACAAAAGACAATCGCATTCAGATTACCTTTCGGAAAGAAAACGGCAACATTAGCGCAGCAACCAACAGCGCCACAGAACTCGCCACAGGCGATATCATCCTATTTTTAGACAACGACGACGAACTAACTCCCGACGCACTAGGAGAAGTTGCCCTATATTTTGCCACCCATCCCACCACCGATTTTCTCTACTCCGACGACGACAAAATTGACACCAAAGGTCGCCGATTTTCACCACAATTCAAACCTGAATGGTCGCCAGAACTGCTACTTTCCTATATGTATTTAGGTCATTTGTGTGCTGTCAGAAAGCAGATATTTGAACAAATAGGCGGTTTGCGACTAGGTTTTGAAGGTTCGCAAGATTATGATTTTGCCTTGAGAGCAACGGAAATTTCTCGTCACGTTGCACACCTACCGTTAGTATTGTATCACTGGCGCACTGCCCCAGGCTCTACCGCCATATCTGGAGCGGCTAAACCTGCTAGTTTTGCAGCGGGTCAACAAGCTATTCAAGACGCATTAAACCGCCAACAAATCAAGGGAAATGTCGCTCAGCATGAATGGGCAACTAAAGAAAATTTGGGAATATTTGCTCAGGATTTCCCCGACAGCGGGCCCTCTGTGACAATTATCATTCCTACTAAAAACCAGGAAAAATTGCTAAAATCCTGTCTGGATTCTCTGGAGGCTACCACCTACAAAAATTACCAAATTCTTGTCATCGATAACGAAAGCGACGACCCGAAATCGCTGGAATATCTCAAACAATTAAATTGCCAAGTTTTGCCCATCAAAAATAAGGAAGGCAAGTTTAGTTATGCCGCAATTAATAACCGTGCTGTTGAACAATCTGAGAGCGAATATATCTTGTTTTTGAACAACGATACTGAGATAATTAACCCCCGCTGGCTGAGTCAGATGGTGGGATATGCTCAAATTTCCGGCGTGGGTGCTGTCGGCGCGAGACTGTTATATCCTGACAATAAAATTCAACACGCAGGGATAATTCATGGCCTCCATCATGGTTTGGCTGGTCATGCTTTTAAGCTGATGAATAGCGATAATCGAGGCTACCTTTCTCAGGCGATGGTGACGCGAAATTACTCTGCTGTTACTGCTGCTTGTATGCTGACTCCCCGTGAATTGTTCTTAGAATTGGGTGGTTTTGATGAGGAGAATTTTGCTGTTGCTTATAATGATGCAGACTATGGATACCGATTGCTAGAAAATGGCTATCGATGTGTATATTGTCCCGATGCGGAACTGTTACACAAAGAGGGAGCTTCTAGAGGTTTTAATGACAATCCGAGAGAAGTAGCAGCATTTCGGCGCAAGTATGCGGATAAAAAAGATGCTTTTTATAGTCCTCATTTGTCTTTAGAAGATGAGTATTTTCATATTCAACCGGTACGGTTTTTTATGAAGGAAGAAGGAAGTTCGGCAACGGATTCTGTAACGGATGTAACGGATGGATGGAAGAAGGAAAAACTAAAATTTGGTGATTTGGGTTCATTTAAATCAGCCAATGGTTTTGTTAATCCTGTCAAAGTTTTGATGTGTAGTAATTCGCTGGATTTCACGGGTGCGCCACTACATCAGTATGAAATTGCGGTGAAGTTGGCTAAAGAAGGTGTGATTAAGCCGATCGCATTTTGTGTTTCCGACGGGCCACTGCGACAGGCTTACGAACAGCAGGGAATTGAGGTGATTATTTATGATAATCCTCTGGAACATATCTACCAACGCGATGCTTATGATGAAGCTATCTATAACTTTAGCAAAGAAATTAAAAAATTAAAAGTAGATGCGATTTATGCTAATACTTTAGAAAATTTCTTTGTCATTGATGCAGCACAGCAAATCGGAATTCCGACTGTGTGGAACGTCCATGAAAGCGCACCTTGGCAAACTTATTTTAACAGGTTCGGTTCAGAGATTGCGGCACGAGCTTTAGAGTGTTTTCGTTTTCCTTACAAGGTAATTTTTGTGGCGGATGCAACGCGAGACAGGTATTTACCTCTGAATAGCCACCACAATTTTAGAGTCATTCACAATGGCTTAGACTTGAGTCGATTGGACAATTCTGACAATTCTGAATTGGCGAGAAATAGTCTCGGCGTTGAGGCAGAAGATGTGGTAATTTTGTTGCTAGGAACTGTATGTGAAAGAAAAGGTCAACAGGATTTAGTGAAGGCGCTGGCACTTTTGTCTGACAATTTTCATAATAAAATTAGGTGTTTTATTGTGGGCGATCGACCAAGTATTTACAGCACTAAATTGGCAGAATTGGTTGGTGAATTGCCACAGAAATTACGGCAAAGGGTGACTGTTGTCCCGGAAACTTCTGAGACTGGAAAATATTACCAAGCAGCAGATATTTTTGTTTGCACTTCTCGGATCGAAAGTTTTCCGAGGGTGATTCTGGAGGCGATGGCCTGTGATTTGCCAATTATTACAACGCCAGTTTTTGGGATTAAGGAACAAGTGAGACCGGGGATTAACGGTTTGTTTTATACACCCGATCGCCCAGAAGAACTAGCAGCATCATTGCATAGTTTATTGGAGGATAAAGTTTTGCGCCAGCGGTTAGCAGAAAATGCTAAATATGTGTTAGAGTCATTGAATACTTTTGAAGAAATGACTGAAGCTTACGGTCAGATTTTTCGAGAAGCCTATTTTACCAAAAAGTAACCGTTCAAGATTCAAGGGTGAAAAAGTATGCTGTCAAATTCCGAGCCTATGGAAGAAAACACCTCTGAGCAATTAACAGCTAAAAATTACTGGGAGACTAACCCAACAGCCGCCATTGGCAAGCAAGGTTACTGGTTGTCTAATCCGATTATTGAAAAAGCTATAAGCCATAGGTTGTCTGGTGGTAAGACTCATGGTTATTGGCTAAGCTGGTTAGTAAATAAGTTTTTCAAAAAACGACGATTTGACAACCTTTTGTCTATTGGTTGCGGTGTCGGTAATCACGAGATTCTGATGGCTAAATTAGGATTGGCTAGTCAAATTGATGCCTTTGACTTTTCAGAAACTTCTTTAGAGATTGCTAGAAAAGATGCCGCAGTAGCGGGAGTAGATATTAATTTTTATCAAGATGACTTTAATTTATTTGATATCGATGAAAGTAAAAAATACGATCTAGTTTTTTGTTCTGGTTCGCTGCATCACGTCAGAGAACTAGAACGATGTTTATCAGTTGTTCGGAAATGTTTAAAACCAGATGGATATTTTATTGTTAATGAATACATAGGAGATTGCTACAATATATACAATCAAAATCAAGAGGATTTGATTAATCGCATTTACAAATGTTTTCACTACACGCTAAGATCGGGAACAACTGAAATATTTGCTAGTCCAAGTATTGAGAGAGTATTTGCGAAAGATCCTTCCGAAGCAGTTCGGTCAAAGCTGATACTGCCGTTTTTAGAATTCTACTTTGATGTGGAAGTCTTGAATCCTGCGGGTGGGGGGGTGCTTCACGAACTTTACCCTTTGTTAGATCACTATCAACTTTCAGATGGAGATCCGAAGAGTGAAACAATTGTCAAGTTATTGCTTGAGATTGAGAAAATCTTAATGGATCTACCTGGAGGACTATCAAGTGATTTTTGTTTGTGTATTCTGAGAAATAAAAAACTAAAAACAATGGAAATAATACCGCCTAAAATAGATTACGAAGGGGCTTGGGACAGCTACGCCCAAGAATGGAAAGAGAATAATCCTGAACTTGCTTATTTGGGTGATGAATGGATCGGAAAGGGTGCTGGTGCGGCTAATTCGCTATCGGAATATGAATCACTGATCGAACAGGAGTTTATCGCACCGTATATCAAAAAAGAACATACGGTTTTGGAAATTGGTATTGGTGGCGGTAAGACGGGTTCGTTGCTGCTAAGATATTGCGATCGCCTAATTTGTGCTGACATTTCCACTCAAATGCTGCAAGCAACGCGATCGCGCTTAGGTTCTGATCGCGTTTCCTATGTTAAACTCAACGGTTTAACATTGGATGGTATCGCCCCAGAATCTGCTGATGTCTGCTTTTGTTACGATACAATGGTACACGTAGAGCCTGTAGATATATTCAACTACCTAACTCGCATTCCCAAACTGCTGCGAGGCGATCGCATTTGCGTCTTTCACCACGCCAATATTCTCAGCGAATTAGGTTGGCAAAAATTCGCCAGCGAGTGGGATAAAAACTTGTTGGGACGCAGAGACGGGACTGCATTTTCAGTGATGACTGATACAATTATGGAAAAATTTCTTAACCATTTAAACTATGAAATTATCCTGAAAAACACATCTTCAGTACCACGAGATTGCGTCTGGATCTGCAAAGCGCCATTAGTAAGTTCCGGCGGTTGAAACCGCGACTATACAAACAAAGTCCACCTCCGTGGACTAATGGAGAAATTCGGAAATGGCAATGCCGTTTCCGTTCTTCCATCCGTTACATCCGTTACAAAATCCGCTGCCGAACCTTCTTCCTTCTAAAATGAAAGCATTATTTCTCCATCCAAACTTCCCCGCCCAATACCGGCACATTATCACTGCTTTAGGCGCAGATCCCAAAAACCAAGTAGTTTTTGGAACTAAAAACGAACGTCCAGAATGGAACATTCCCGGTGTTCGCAAAGCAGCATTTACGCCCAGCCGAGAACCCAACGCGCAGACTCACCAATATGTTCGCCCCTTAGAAAGTGCCGTCATCTACGGACAAGCCGTATTTAGAATGGCCGAACAACTCAAAGCCGATGGTTTTGTACCGGATATTATCTGCGGTCATTCCGGTTGGGGGCCGACATTGTTTGTCAAAGAAGCTTTTCCAAATACGCCACTTTTATGCTACTTCGAGTGGTTTTATCACGCGATCGGTTCCGACGCAGATTTCGACCCAGCGGAACCTTTAACAGTTGACGATATGGCCAGAATTAGAATCAAAAATGCGCCGATTCTAATTGATTTATACTCTTGTGATTGGGGTTTGTCGCCAACGTATTGGCAGCGATCGCAATTTCCACCAGAATTACAACAAAAATTGTCCGTACTCCACGATGGCGTAGATACAGATTATTTCAAACCCAACCCAGGCGCTAAACTAATTTTGCCTAATTTAGATTTGTCCGGCGTTGATGAAATTGTCACCTATGTATCGCGGGGAATGGAACCTTACCGGGGCTTTCCAGAGTTTATTGAATCCATCGCTTATGTACAAGAACGTCGCCCCAATTGTCACGTCGTAATTGTTGGTTCAGAAAGAGTTTGTTATGGTCGTTCTTTACCGAATGGCGAGTCTTACAAAGACTATATGCTGAAGAAAATACCGCTAGATTTGTCGCGAGTTCACTTTGTCGGGCCGCTACCTTACGGATTGTATCTAAAAGTCATTCAAGCATCGGATGTACACGTTTATTTGACTAGACCTTTTGTGCTATCTTGGTCAATGATTGAATCTCTATCAACGGGATGTTTAGTCATCGGTTCGGACACAGGGCCAGTCAGAGAAGTGATTCGCGATGGAGAAAACGGTTTGTTAGTTGATTACTTCTCGCCGAAACAAGTAGCCGATCGCATTGATGAAGTTTTAGACCATCCTACCCGCATGGCAGAAATTCGCGTCAAAGCCCGTGAAACAGCATTAGAACGCTACAGTTTAGCTAAAATGTTGCCGCAACACTTACGATTAATTGAGCAGGTTGCAAATCGTTCAATGCCGCCTACAGTTGGTATGGAACCAGAACGGGAATTGGCCGCATCTTTTGCGGTGAGAATTTAGCATATTCCTGAAAGCAATATCATATGTTTCACCATTCTCAGAAACAGGCAAGATGCCTGTTCCACAGGAGATCAATTCTCAGAAACAGGCAAGATGCCTGTTCCACAGAAGATCAATTCTCTTGTGGAACAGGCATCTTGCCTGTTCATAAAGACTACATAATCTTAGGCACTTTGAAAAACTCCCCATCGCGATCGGGAGATCCAGCTAAGATACTTTCGCGATCGGCAAAAGGTTGCAAATCGTCCGATCGCATCACATTACTAACATCAATCGCCCGCGTTGTCGGCTTTACCTTACTCGTATCCAGTTCACTCAACTGCTCGAAATAATCCAAAATACCGTTAAGTTGACCAGTAAACTGCTCTTCTTCTTCAGGAGTTAATTCCAATCTGGCTAACTTGGCTACTTTCCGAACTTCTTCTTTGTCAATCATAAAATTTGGGAATGGGGAATGGGGAATTGGGAATTGGGAATTGGGCATGGGGAATTGGGCATAGGGCATCGGGCATAGTAGGGCGGGTTTATATAGTTTGTCGATACTTAATCAAATATCTCGGCGAACCCGCCCCTACAATACCAGGACGAATCGAACGGAAATGATATTATTTGTTGTTCGCAAAGTGACCAACTACTAACTATTAGCAATTACCAATTAATTACCAATACTCGATGCCCTATGCCCTATGCCCAATTCCCCAATTTCCATCAATATTTAGAAATACACATCAATCTGCGATCGACCTGTAATTTTCAGCCAGTTTTGCACTTCAATGTAATTATTAGGCGCTAAGCGAATAGCCTCCTTCCAATAATCCGCAGCCTTATTAAACAGGCCTTCCGCCGCTTCCACATTGCCAGATTCCTTTTCCTTTTCCCCTTGATAGTGATAAATCACAGCAATATTATTTAGGGCTTGTGGCATTCTGGGATTAAGTTCGAGAGATTGGCTGTAATACTCCAAAGCTTTATCGTGTTCGCCGTTGCTAGTATGGATCAGAGCCATATTGTACAAGACATAACTGCGATCGTAAGGATCTTCTTCCAGCTTCAGCGCTTCCTCATAATTGTCCATAGCTTCAGCGTATTCACCATCGGATTGCGCTGACATACCATCCCGGTAATAAGCAAAAGCTTCCTTCGCTTGCTTTTTCGCTGGCATAATCTTGAGAATGATATCAGCCATTACCGTGAAACTTTTGTCAATAAAGTTATCGTTGCGTTGAGTTCTTGGCATATGTGATTCTTTGGGGTTAGTGACTAATTTAAAAAAATTAGCCGATAAAGTTTTTTCATGGGTGAGTGAGGGCGGGTTTATTTAACCTGTTTGCAACCTTTAAGACTCAAGAGTGAACCCGCCCCTACAGCTCCCACAGGAATGGTGCAATATGTGATATCTATTGTAGATAACTATTGCCAGACTTGCCAAAAAAACTGATTTCTTTAACAGGACTTATAATGGGTAAGTCCTGTTAAAGTTATTTAAAGTTTTATTAAGTTGTCAAGGTTCAGCCAATACTAAAAAGCTTTTGCCAAAAAAGTAGCAATATTTCACCCCAAAGTCAAGGTCAGCCTGAAAAAAACTAAATTTTCCCTGTCTAAACCAGCTTGGAGGCTCACAACCTATAATAAAAAAATATAACTAATTTTCAAAACAGAGAAAGACATGGCTCCAAATCCCAAGGTTATGCAAGCCGTCAAAGAACTTGGCTACCGCGTTACGGTTGGAGACGTGGCGGCAAAAGCTGGACTAGATGTCAATTTTGCCCAGCGAGAACTGTTAACCCTCGCCTCGGAAGCAGGTGGACACATACAAGTAGCAGAATCTGGCGACATTGCCTATTTATTTCCCCAAAATTTTTCAGATGTTTTGCGAAATAAATTTTTACGATTGCAGTTACAGGAATGGTGGCAAAAAATATGGCGAGTCCTATTTTACCTGATTCGGATATCTTTTGGCTTAGTTTTAGTAGCTTCCCTGCTATTAATATTTGTTGCGATCGCGATTTTACTCTCCAGCAGTAGCGACAACAATGATGGAGGTGGAGGCGGAGGGGGCGACAGGGGCGGTGGCTTTTTCTTCTTTCCCTACTTTGGGAACGACTTAATCTGGCTATTTTACTGGAATCACGATGAATCTTACTACCAAAGGCGATCGCGATCGACAGGCCAAAAACCCGAAATGAATTTTCTGGAAGCAGTTTTCTCATTTCTATTTGGAGACGGCAATCCCAATTACAATTTAGAAGATCGTAAGTGGAGCAGTATTGCCGCGACTATTCGCAACAACAAAGGTGCGATCGCTGCTGAACAAATTGCGCCCTATCTCGACAACCTCGGACAGGGATACGCCATAGAATATGAAGAGTATATGTTACCCGCCCTAGCCCGTTTTGACGGCCGTCCTGAAGTCAGTCCCGAAGGGCAAATAGTCTACCATTTCCCGCAATTGCAAACCACGGCCACTGAGAGAAATTCTGAACCAGTAGCGGCTTATTTGCGAGAAATGTTGTGGCGTTTCAGCCACGCTAGTTCTGGACAAATCATGCTGGCTGCGGGTTTGGGAGCGGTTAATTTGGTGGGTGCCCTATTTTTGGGAAGTTTATTGACTAAAAGTGCGATCGGCAGTGGATTACTCAGTTTAGTCGCCACTATTTATCCAATGCTTCTAATCTACGGCGTGGGATTTCTGACAATTCCCTTAGTTCGATACTTCTGGATTAAGTGGAAAAATAGCAGCATCGAAGCGCGCAATCAAGAGCGGCAGCAGCGAATGATGTTATTAAATGAACCGGATGCTAATTTGCTCCAAAAACTTGCCTATGCCCGCGAATTTGCAGCAGAAAATGTTTTGACAGGAGAAGATTTAGCTTATACCACAGAAACAGAATTAACTGCACAAGAATTAGAACAGTCAGCTAAGATAGATGCGGAGTGGCAAAAGCGGATTGGGCGATCGGACAATTTGTAATATATCATAAGAGTCGAACCATCAGGATACGGCAGTGCCATTTCCCTAGAATATAATAGGGCGATGGTTAGATTTATCAGGTCGTGTTCCTGATATTTTTGGGGTAGGGAAACGGCACTGCCGTGTCCTCATTTCCCTCTTAATTTAGTTATTTGTTATTGGTTATTGGTTATTAAAACTAACCACGAACAAATAACAAATAACCACGAACAAATAACCNCCCAATGCCCAATGCCCAATTCCCAATGCCCAATGCCCAATGCCCAATGCCCAATGCCCAATTCCCAATTCCCGATGCCCAATTCCCCATTCGCATTCCCCATTTCCAATTACTGCACGGCAATTCTAGCCAAAGAAGTACCTCGGTAATAGTGGAGCAAAATCTGTTGGTAGCCGTATCCCTGCCTTGCCAAATTGTACGCACCCCACTGACTCATCCCCACAGCGTGACCGAAACCTTTACCAGCAACTTCAAACCCCGTAGGAGGCTTGTCGCCATTTCTGCCACTGAAAATCCCGTACTGAGGAATCACCGTAAAGCGAGTGCTCCTCAAATTTAGAACCCGACGCAAATCCGCGCCGCTCATTACTCTAGAACCGCCATCTCCGACTACTTTCATAGTCAGGACACTCCCGTGACGAGTTGTCCGTTCAGGCTTCATTGAGATCACATTCCCAACACCAGAAATTTTGTTGCTGATTTGAGTCCGTGTAAAACTTTCTTTCCACTGGTAAACTGGCGCGCCCTGGTCAAAATCGGGAACTGCGCGCAGGTAAGGCAGAGGTTCTGTCCAAACATCCTCAACATTCTCAGTATGTCCCCCAGAAGCAGAGTGGAAAACCGCTAAGATAATTTGACTGTTGTAGGTAAGAACTTGACCGGCGGTGGCATCTACTGCGGCATAAGTGCCTGAAGATTCTGTTTGCAGCCCTTTGTAAACTTGGGAAGATTGGGTATTGTCTACATCATAAATATCGGTTTCGCTTTTGAGGCGCTGGTGGATAGCGTAGGAACGGGCGGCGACTGCTTGGGCTTTTAAAGCCTCTTGAGGCCAATTGCCACTCATTTCGGCACCGAGAACGCTGTAGAGATACTGTTCGATATCAACGTAATTGACCGCAGTCAACCCTGATTTTTGCGGAATTAGAAGCGTGCGGCCACGATACCATCGATCGCCAATCCAAACATAACCATTCCCCACTGGCTCGATCCAAATTTGATTTGCCGCCCAGGAACCGATGGCCACTTTGCCCGATCGCAACTGAGCAGATTGAGCGCTATTTCCCGTCAGTTCGCCCAAATTGCGGCCACTACCATCGCGGATTGCAGCCTTAGTAGAACTACCAACTCTTAGCTGAGAAGCCCCTTCTTGGACGGCAACTCGTAATATCAGCGCCGCCTGTGCAGGGGCCACCATTGCCAGCGAAAACACCAGCGAAATCCAAAAATAGCGTTTTCCTAAGATGGAAAGAACGGAAGCAAAGAATACTCGTGGCTGCATTTGATAAAATTCCTCCTGTTATGTACAAATTTTCAAATTTTTAGATGGTTCGGGAAAGAGGAAGGGAATGGAAGAAAGAAAACGCTAGAATTGGCTGGGGTATTCTCAACGCTGGTCAGAAATGATTTTAGCAAGTAGATGCTCCCAGGGACGGCGATTTATCGCGGTTTCTGGCTGTGACTATTTCCAGGAAGGGCGATCGGTCATACCCTGGATATATTTAACATATTTATGAAACTTTAATTGAGGTGATTTAAGTCTTGCAGATTACATTTCTCGGAACAAGCTCAGGCGTACCCACGCGATCGCGCAACGTTTCCAGCATCGCCCTCCGCTTGCCCCAACGAGCCGAACTCTGGCTATTTGACTGCGGCGAAGGAACCCAGCACCAATTCCTCCGTAGCGAGCTCAAAGTCAGCCAACTGAGCCGCATTTTCATCACTCACCTCCACGGCGACCACATTTTCGGCTTAATGGGTTTGCTGGCTAGCTGCGGTTTAGCAGGCAATGTCAAGCGCATCGATATTTACGGGCCTCCGGGACTTGAAGAATATTTGCAAGCTGGTGTTCGCTATTCTCAAACTCATTTTTCTTATCCAGTTAAAGTCCACAAAAGTCACGAGGGAGTCATCTATGAAGATGACGAATATATTGTGAGTTGTGCTCCTTTAAAGCATCGAGTTACTGCTTTTGGTTATCGAGTAACTGAAAAAGACCGTCCGGGACATTTTGATGTCGAAAAAGCCAAGGCTGTCGGTATTCCGTGGGGGCCACTTTACGGTCAATTAAAACAAGGAAAGACGGTCCAGTTATCGGATGGGCGGGAGTTCAAAGGTACTAATTTTTGTGGCCCGGATCAAGTCGGGCGGAAGTTTGTTTACTGTACTGACACGGTTTTTTGTGACAGCGCAGTGGAGTTGGCAAAGGATGCTGATTTGTTGGTGCATGAAGCTACTTTTGCCCATCAAGATGCTCAAATGGCCTTCGATAGATTGCATTCAACTTCGACGATGGCGGCTCAAGTTGCTTTGATGGCTGGGGCGAAACAGTTGATTATGACGCATTTTAGCCCGCGTTATGCTCCGGGAAATGCGATCGTCCTGGATGATTTGTTGAAGGAAGCCCAGGCTATTTTTCCGAATACGAAAATGGCCTATGACTTTTTGACTTACGAAGTGCCCAGGCCTGTTGAAAAGTAGGGTTATTTAATCTTGACAATAATTCCAGAACTCTACATTTGGCTGGGTATGCTCAAAATTCAAATTAATGGGGAGGAATTAATTTTTGATAATATCCACAATGAAGGAATTACTAAACAAGAGTGGTTGGGAAAATTTTATTGTTTGGCGATCGAGCTGGGCGGTCAATTTGAGATTACGGAAATTGATTTTTAGCTGAAAGGAGATGAAACAATGTTAGATTTGTATGATTTGCTAGGAAAAATCAAGCAAAGATCGTCTTTATACTTGGGGAAGAAATCGCTTAGTCATCTTCATGTTTTTTTGGACGGTTATACCTTTGCCCGCCGTCAACTTGGTATTCCTGTAACAGAACAAGAAACAAAGTTTGAAGAGTTTCAAGAGTGGATAGAGAATCGATTTAACCAAGCAGATACTCAATCTTGGAGTCGGATTATTCTTTTTTATTCTGAGGATGAAGCCGATGCACTGAAGCGCTTTTTTGATTTATTTGAAGAATTCTTGAATAGTGAACAGTTCCCCAAAATTGATGCAACAAATAATTCTGAAATGTCTGATGAGTTGAGTGTTGTAGGTGTAAATGGTTGAGTCGGATATTGATAGGGATGGGAGATGCGCGATCGCACTTTCGGACAATAAGGGCGATCGTACTTTTGGAAAAAGAAACAACTGCGCTACACTCAAAGCATTATGAGACTGCTTTGAGGTATGGCGTTACAGGCTTCAAATCGATGTCATCGTTGTTCGTCAGTATTTTAAATAAATGACGTGGGATGCAGGCTGTAATCAAAGTTATGAAGCAGGTGGAGCGATCGCGGGATGTACTGAAAATGCTGTGGAACCTTGGGGAAAAAGCTTAGAAGAATTAGCAAAAAACATTGATTGGTTTATTGACTTGACCTTTTTGCTTTTCAGCCAAAATTGAGTTAACGGGACTTAAACAAAAAATACGAGATAAATACGTTATAATGCTTGCTATGCAAGCATATAACGTTAAAGAATGAGCGATGAAAGAGACAACCCCTGCCGCGATGCCCCCATGCTTTGATAAATGGTGTCAAAGATTTGACGATATCTTTGGTCGTCAAGCGCAAAAACGAGAATTTAGGAACTATCTTATTTGGAATTACTATACATCGAAAATATCTTAATTTTGCTGACAACTTTGCAACTTTTGATTAAACCATGTTACTGAATCTAACACTATCCATAAACAATTACCCACAATGGGAATATAAGCAACAGGAAGATGTCCAGCAGGGGCGGTTAAATCATAAATTAACTCTGATTCTCGAATAAATACTCCTCTTTTACACCATCCTACCCACTCCCCAAATAAGTTAAGCTCTTGTTTTGATTCTTGCCATAGTTGATATTGTACCGTTAAACCAAAGTGACAATTACTATAATATAACCATAAAGTATCAATAGTTTGTAAATCTATACAAGAAAGTTGAAATATATCATTAGCATTAAGATAATTAGAATTAACAACATTACCTATTTTTTGCAAAATAAATCTTGTTTCTGCATCGGCTTTTTGCCATTGTAAATTTTCTAATAAATGCTGTAATTCTGTATAATCAATTCCTTTATCACTTACTAGAAATATGCTTGTAGGTTTAGGAATATTTAAAATAGGTGGAGGTGGAATAGTGGTGATTTCTTCTTTTTCTTCTGATAATTGTTCTGATAAGTTTTCACGAATATTTTTTTGCTTACGTTGTTGATGTAATCTATGATTTTTCTTGAGAATTACCACAGAAAAAACTAACAAAATAATAATTAAAAAAATAATTAATCCTGTAACTGTCATATTGTTATTAATCCTAATTAGTATAATTTTCTTAAAAAATAATCCTTAAATAAAATCTTAAAATGTGGGATGGACATTCTGCCTGTTATGTTACAGGCAAGATTATGCCACCCCCTACAATTTCTCCTAATTAACTCCAAGGGAAACCAGATTTTTTATTTTGTTCTTCTGAAGATTGTCCATTATTATTAATAGATAATACTACAGGCAAAATAAAGACATATTCAGAAAGTTTTTGATTGGGTGCGCTACCAAAGTTGAGATTATCGCTATCTTTTCCTTGAGCAGAAACAGGTAAAAAATAGACGTTATCTTCACCAAAATTATAATTTAGAGTCTTAACTAAACCCACATCTAAAGTATATTGTAAAGAGTCTTTAATCGGTTCTGGAGTTTGAGGATCAAGGGCTTGTTTAACCTTAGAAAGATAGGTTAAAGTTTTTTGAGAAATCCATTGTCCTAATATTTTTTGATCCTCGATTCCATTATCAGGAATTAATTTTCTGCTGGTTTGATCAGGAATTTTAGCTGAAGTTCCGCCAATAGAGCGCATTCCTTGAAAAGATTCATCCTCATTACCACGATGGGAGCGAACTAAAATATCTTGTAGCTGCAAATCTTTAAGAAATTTGGTAAAAAAGTAGCGATCGCCTTCGGTTTCATCAGCAAAAAGATCCATTTTAGGAATGACACAGATGAAATTAACACCATCATTTTTTAAGTCATTTTCTCCTCTTTGAACTCGCAAATCTTGGATCAATTTTCCTAATAATTGGATTTGACTAACTTCGGCTCTCGAAGTGTCTTTTACATTTTGTTGATTATTAGCTCGACTGACAAAAACTCTTTTGACACTTTTATCTAATTTCTGCCAAGTGCCATCATCCCCTTCTGTTAATTTCTGACGAATTGATGGTTCAATGGAAATATCAAAAAAGAAAATGATTGTTTCCGCATTTTTAAGTATTCTTAAAATAGCAGGATCAGAGCCTTCAGCCGTGAGACTTCTTGCCATTACTTCCCCCGCTACATCTGTAAAAACAAAATGAGTACGAGGATAACCTTTAACTGGAAATTCAATTGATAGTTTAATTGTGGTACGATCGCCTTTCGATGTTGGTTTTGGCATGATACCAGCACTATAATCTTTATAGAGACTATTCATCCTTGCTTCATCTTCGGGAGATTCAAAATTAATTGTTGCTCCCAAAGCATAAATATTCTCATAAAATGTCGTAAATCCTGTTAACATTACTGAAGATTTACCAGTTCCGGGACTACCTAATAAAATCACAGGATGAGTAGGTTCTAACTTAGGATACCAACCACAGTTTTCTTCAGCAAAAATATAAGCTGTTTTGGATAAATCACGACTATCTTCTGATTTTTGATCAGGATTTTTGCTCACAGGTCCACTACAACAGAAATGAACAAATTTATCAATTTCGTTGTTTAAATTTTTCACAACTTCTTCTACAGTTTTATCATTACCTTGTCTTTGACCATTATTAAGTTCTTTTTTGAGTTTTTGGAGTAAGTTTTGACTTAAACCAATTTTACAATTTCCTAATACTATTTCCGAACAAAGTAACTGACCTAAATATTTAGGAGCAATTACAGTTTTACGAGGTAAAGTAAAAGGTGAATCTGCTTCAATGAATAAATCAGTTAAAAGCTCATTATTTTGAGTGCGATGTCCTAAAACAATGGCTAAAATAAATTTAATCCGAGTAATGCCATCTTTTAATTGTTCATGGTTTTGAGGATTGGTTTGATTATCAGGATTTTTTGAATTAATATCCATTAATATTTTCAAATACCAATCAATAGCAGGACATATTTCCTCTAGTAATTTGGCTAATTTGTTCATATTTTCGGGATTTTTAAGAACTTTTTGTTGCCAAGTAGAGACATATTTTTGATCAAAAATAATATCTACTAATGGACCAGCGATAGAGCGAGGTTCTAAACCTGTGACTAAAATACCTTTAGTCTTTTGATAAATTAATTTTGCTTCCTCTCCATTCATTTGATTTAAACTTTTGTCTTTGTCAACTCTTGGAAAAGAATAAAAGTTTTTAATCCACTCAAAAAAGTCAATCATTTCGACAAAGGAATTACTAACAAGTTCTGCTATAATTCCGGTATAATTACCATCAGGTTTAAATTCAATTTGTAGTTTTTCGCCACGCTGATAATGTCTTAATTCTCGATCATAAGGATAATTACCAGCATAGCCTTTATAATAAACAGTTCTTTGCTCTAAAATGGCTTCAATCTTTTCCAGAAATAGACGATAACTATTCAGGTTGCCATCTAATTCTAAACGCACATTTTGAGTTAATACCATATCGGTGCTACCTTGTCTTCTGATTCCTAATACTGAACCACAAGCAGGACAAGTAATTCCGGCGGTGTCAGGTTTAATCGTTTCAAGGTAATCTTCAATTCTGTTTTTCAACTGCATGATCTTATTGTCTCCAGATAAAGTAACAGCAACCTCACGGGGTGACGATGAGGGTGAAAACCAGACAGGTTTAGGAGTGTAGCTAGAATTTGGCTCTTAGTGGTAAGTAGCAACCAACTCCGCCCCGCACCAAGCAACGTCTTGCTCCTATATATGTATTCGGTTTCAATCCCGAATTTTACGCAAAAGTAGCCGTATTGTTACAAATCTTTACACTAGCCCACCAACCGCTGCTGTATCTGCACCCTAAGCTCTTGACAAAAAGCTCTATGTTTTTACAGCAGACCGATCGCCACATCGGTTTCAGCAATGATAAACTAAATTATACTCAGATAGCAACTAGCCAAAGCTATAACTTTAGTTAGGCTGTGGCTATCAACTAAGCGAGAGATACTGCCATGACATCCAGCGACGAGATGTTTGCTGAAGCTGCGAATAACTGGGACTTGGAAAGGCTCTACAAAGCTATGGCAGAAGCCAAATGGCAAGTATCTCCCCGTGCCAGAAAGGGACTGACAGAACGGGAAAAGCTGTTTCTCCGAGGTTTGCTCTGCGGCCACAGCCCTGCGGAAATAGCTAGCCAACTCCATCAAAGTCGTAAAGGCGTTGAGGTTTATATATCTAAAACTTTATATCAATACTTTAAAAAAATTACAGATGTACCTAATGAAAAGGTCAGCAACTGGAGAAATATTCACAACTCCCTAGAGGAAGCTGGATATAAAACTACACCCTCTGTTAAATCTCACTCAAGCAATTATTCACCCCAAGTTCCATTAGTAAATATAGTTAATATAAGTTTAAACAATCAAAGTCATTCAATAACAATTGACATTCACCTCCAACTAACATTACCTTCACTTTCACAGACAACAATGACAGAAGACATGGATGGAAAAGATCGCCCGTAAACTAACTAATCTCACTGAAGTGCGATCTGATTAATTCTATCAAGGTGGTATCAGCTTAATCTGGTGGTTTATCTGTAACTCGCTCTTTCCAGTATCCTGGTTCTCGATTGCAGTGCATTACTGCCACAATTAAAATAAAATCATCCTCTATTGTGTAGAGGATTCCATAAGGAAACTTTCGAGTTAAGCAACGGCGAATATCTTCATCAACTATCGGCCAACGAGTTGGAGATTCGATAAGACGGAAGATAGCATCTTCAACGGCGTTAATAAAAGCTTGCGCCAACTCAACTCGACGCTCTGTATAAAATTCGACAGCTTGAGCATATTCAGTTAATGCTGCCGGGTGAAAAACGTACCTCATTGTGCTATAATCCGCCTAATCTGAGCTAACGCTTCTTTTCCTGGAATTGGCTCAACTATACCGCTTCGGATTTCATCGCGACGCTGCTTAGCTTCCGCAGTCCACAACTTTTGAACTGTTCCGTCTATATCAAATTCAAGACTCTCAACAAGCCTCTCTGCTAACTGCGCTCTCAAGGCATTTGGCAAAGATAAAGCCTCTTTCATCAGTCGCTCAATTGATAGCATAATTACATCCCAAACTAAAATCGCTAAATAGTTAAGTTGAAAAGGAAGCACTTTGTACAATATTGTTTGATTATAGCCGATCGCCCCAAAATTTTACAAAATCGTTTGAATTTAAGAGACTCTGAACTATGAGCGAAAATACCATTACCCAAGCTACTGATAATATCTTTCTCGACCTCGGATTTTCAGCCCAAGAAGCTGATAACTTACTAATCCGATCGCAATTAATGCTCGCCCTGCTTCATCAGATTAAACATCACGGTTGGACGATCGACCAAACAGCTCAACATCTCAAACAGTCAAGGGACGAAATCAAAGCTTTGAGTCAAGGTAAAATTGGGCAGTTCTCCGTTGATACTCTGATTGTAATGCTCAACGCAGTAGGCATGACTGTCAAAGTTAAAATTTGCCCGCCCGGTAGCTTAAGCCGATCGCCTACAATAGAATCAACACTCATATTCTCAAACGCCATGCCATATAGTTTTGCCACCTGAAGTCGAAGCCAGGAGTGCAGCGCTTTCCTCACCAGCGGCAAATCCAAAATCGATGCGATCGCCACCAAGATACAGCATATGTCGGTTCAGGTATTGATGTGTTGTGGGATTTGGCGGCGAGTAATGGGAATTGATCCAGAAATTACCCACTCCGACTCAAGAAACCGGGTTTTTCATCAAATCTACTGACTGCAACACGTCTTGTCGTAAAAAACCCGGTTTCTGGCCCCATGCGTCAGTCAATTCTTCAATTCTTCAATTCTTCAATCTAAAATCCCAAATCTAAAATCCAAAATCGCCCGACTCCTTCGACTCCTGAGCAGAACCAATGATTGCTACAATCGGGAAAGGTAAACGCTGTGGCTCACACCACAGCCCCTAATTCTGGAAGCTACTAGCTAAATTATTAAAAATCTGCCTCTCCTGCCATGTTTAAAAATCTACTCGGCGACCCCAACGCACGTAAGCTTAGGAAATTTCAGCCTTGGGTAGCTGATATCGCAATCTTAGAAGAAGAATTTCACGCCCTCTCAGACGACCAACTCAGAGGGAAAACCGCTGAGTTTAAAGAACGTCTAGCAAAAACCAAATCTCTCAACGACGAGAAAGAACTCCTAGACGAAATCCTGCCAGAAGCCTTTGCAGTCGTGCGGGAAGCGGGACAGCGAGTTTTGGGGATGCGCCACTTTGATGTCCAACTCCTCGGCGCCATCATCCTCCACAAAGGCCAAATTGCCGAAATGAAAACCGGTGAAGGCAAAACTCTCGTAGCCACACTACCAGCATATCTCAACGCCCTCAACGGCAAAGGCGTACACATCATCACCGTCAACGACTATCTCGCCAGACGGGATGCCGAATGGATGGGACAAGTCCACCGCTTCCTGGGATTGACTGTGGGACTGATTCAGCAAGGCATGGATCAGGTGGAACGAAAGAGAAATTATAACTGCGACATTACCTACGCCACAAACAGCGAAGTCGGCTTTGACTATTTGCGCGACAACATGGCTACCATCATGGAAGATGTGGTGCAGCGTCCTTTCAATTTCTGCGTGATTGACGAAGTTGACTCGGTGCTCATCGATGAGGCCCGGACACCTCTGATTATTTCCGGCCAGGTGGAAAACCCCAGCGAGAAGTACATTCGCGCTTCTCAAGTCGCCGCTTCCCTGAGAAAGGAAAATGACGAACATTATGAAGTTGACGAAAAAGCTCGGAATGTGCTATTGACCGATGAAGGGTTTGGCGAAGCTGAGAATTTGTTGGGAGTCAAGGATTTGTATGATCCGGCAGATCCTTGGGCGCACTACATTTTTAATGCGATTAAGGCCAAGGAATTGTTTATCAAGGATGTTAACTACATCGTCCGTGAGAATGAAGTGGTGATTGTTGACGAGTTTACCGGGCGGGTGATGCCGGGAAGACGCTGGAGTGACGGTTTGCACCAGGCGATCGAGGCGAAGGAACGGGCGGAAATTCAGCCGGAAACTCAGACTCTGGCGACTATTACTTATCAGAATTTCTTTTTGCTGTATCCGAAGCTGTCGGGGATGACGGGGACGGCGAAGACGGAAGAGGCGGAGTTTGGCAAGATTTACAATCTGGAAGTGACGCTGATTCCGACAAACCGGATTCCCAGCCGTCAAGACTTGTCGGATATGGTTTATAAGGCGGAGAATGGTAAGTGGAATGCGATCGCCCAAGAATGCGCCGAAATGCACAGCCAAGGCCGCCCGGTGCTGGTGGGGACTACGAGTATCGAAAAGTCGGAATTGCTGGCGCGGTTGTTGAGGGAACTCAATATTCCTCACAACTTGCTGAATGCTAAACCCGAAAATGTCGAACGAGAGTCGGAAATTATTGCTCAAGCTGGACGCAAAGGTGCTGTGACGATCGCGACTAACATGGCAGGCCGCGGTACTGATATCATTTTGGGCGGGAATTCTGAGTACATGGGCCGCCTGAAATTGCGCGAGTATTTCATGCCGCGGATTGTCCGCCCCGACGATGAGGAAGGATTTACCTTAGCCCAAGTCCCTGGTATTGGCGGCCGCCCCGCACCTCAAGGTTTTGCGCCGAGTCTGAAAAAGGTGAAGTCTTGGAAGGCTTCGCCCCAGATTTTCCCGACACAGATATCGAAAGATGCTGAGCAAATGTTGAAAGCGGCGGTGGATTTGGCTGTCAAGGAATACGGGGAGCGATCGCTCTCGGAATTGGAAGCCGATGATAAAATCGCTGTGGCGTCAGAAAAAGCGCCGACAAATGACCCGGTAATTCAAAAACTGCGGGAAGCTTACAAATTAATTCGCAGCGAGTATGACGCTTTTACTAGCACCGAACATGATGAAGTTGTCAAGTTTGGAGGGCTGCACGTAATTGGTACAGAACGCCACGAATCGCGCCGGATTGACAATCAGTTGCGCGGCCGCGCTGGACGTCAGGGCGACCCTGGTTCTACTCGGTTTTTCTTGAGTTTGGAAGATAATTTGCTGAGGATTTTTGGTGGCGAACGGGTGGCCGGTTTGATGAAGGCTTTCGGTGTTGAGGAAGATATGCCGATCGAATCTGGAATGCTAACTCGTTCTCTAGAAGGTGCTCAGAAAAAAGTCGAAACCTACTATTACGACATCCGCAAACAGGTGTTTGAATACGACGAAGTGATGAACAATCAACGTCGAGCCATCTATGCCGAACGCCGTCGGGTATTGGAAGGTTTGGACTCAAAGGAACAGGTGATTAAGTATGCCGAACAGACAATGGACGACATTGTGGGAGCATACATCAATCCCGATTTACCTTCGGAAGAATGGGAACTCGAAAAACTGGTGAGTAAGGTGAAGGAATTTGTTTATTTGCTCGCTGACATGACACCGGATCAACTAGAAGATTTGTCAGTTGAGGAAATTAAAACTTTCCTGCACGAACAAGTCCGCAATGCTTACGATATGAAGGAGGCTCAAGTTAATGCGACCAGAGCTGATTTGATGCGGGATGCTGAGCGGTTCTTTATTTTGCAGCAAATTGATACTTTGTGGCGGGAACATTTGCAACAAATGGATGCTTTGCGTGAGTCTGTCGGGTTGCGCGGTTACGGACAAAAAGACCCGTTAATCGAGTACAAAACTGAAGGTTACGAGCTGTTTTTGGATATGATGACGGATATTCGCCGGAATGTGGTTTATTCGCTGTTCCAATTCCAGCCGCAGCCGGCAATGGTTTCGACTGAGGTGGTTTGAAGATAGTTGATAGTTGACGGTTGACAGTTGACTGTTGACCGTTTATTGGTTCCCAGGATCTATCTGGGAACCTGTGGAAATTTTACAAAACCCGTGTCAGGGAAGAATAATAAAAGAAGACAAAATACAGAGATTCCCATTGAAATATTGTATAACCTGGAATTATGCCAACTATTTTACGAATAGGCCCTTACCGACTTTACTTTTACAGCCATGAACCAAATGAACCACCTCATGTTCATATTGACAGAGACAACTCATCGGTTAAATTTTGGTTGGAGCCAGTCAGTTTGGGGAACAACCTTGGTTTTAGTGCTAAAGAACTTCGTAAAATACAGTCGGTAGTACAAGAAAATCAACAAACACTTTTGGAGGCTTGGTATGGGTATTTTGGCGATTCGAGCAGATGAGAGAGTTAAGCATATTCATTTTACAGAAGAAACAATTAGTGTTGATTTGATGGATGGACGAATCATTACCGTGCCTTTAATTTGGTATCCAAGATTGTTTAATGCAACACCCGATCAAAGGGTAAAATGGGAAGTATGTGGAGGAGGCTATGGCATTCACTGGGAAGAAATTGATGAAGACCTCAGTACAGAAGGAATGCTCCGAGGTGCACCTGCTCCGAGGTCTAAAATTACTGATTGATAGACATCTCCCATAATTATTGTGGAACAGGCATCCTGCCTGTTCTTGACAAGCTTTTTGGGAGATGTCTAATTGCGATCGCTACTTCACTTCTAATCTTTGGTATTAAACCCAATCTTCTTGATCGCTTTTTTGCTTCCTGTAAACTTCACCTTGGGCGTGAATTTTTCGGGTTTGTTCGTAAAGAGTTTCTTCGGTATGATTCCATTGTTGCAGGACTTTTTTTAAGTCTCGTTGAATATCTCTAGCGCCGGGAAAGCCTCGGTAGCGAATGATTAATCTGGCTAATTCTGATAAATTGTGGTCGGTGGTTTCTCCGGCTAACAAAGTATCGACTGTAGTGCGATCGCGCCGATATTGCGGATGCTGTTGATCTTGAGTTTTTTCTACTGAATCCATACTATACTATTTGCGTTTTGGAATTATGTTAGGATTTCACTTCATATCAAATCTGCTTGCATCGTTCTGGTATGGGGAGGGCGGGTTTATATAATTTGTCGATACTTAATCATTTATCTCGGCGAACCCGCCCCTACACAACTATCTATAATACCAGGACGAATCATCTTATAATTTTACTTCAGTTGTCGCTTCAGTCATCCCCAGAAATTTTTGTGTTTGTTCAGTAATCCCAAATATGCGATCGCCATGACAAAAGATTTCCCAGGCGCGAATTCCCATGAAACCGATACCTGCGATCGCCAATGGTATCGTAGTTGCACCTAACAGCGCTGCGATCGGGGGGAATATCATGCAGAGTGTTAACAGAATAGCAGTAATTACACCGCCAGCAATGCCAGCTTTGGCGGTAGCTGTGGCGACTTGTTCGACTAATTCTGATTGGGTAATTTTGCCTTCAACGCACAATAGGGAGTTTTCTAAGATGGAAAATACTAACTCAATTACTGCTGCTGCGATCGCACCTTTCAATGCAGCCCCAACAACTTCGGCAACTGCTGCTTTAAACGCTGCATCCGCTAAAACCTGCTTAGCGACTGCTAATTCGGCAGCAGTCATGTCTACACCACCACGAACCCGATTTACTCGGAAATGTTCAAAAATGCCGTTAGCAGCCTCGCTACCGCCTCCATTGACGTGTGCTTGGATGTGACTCCAATCCTTACCTTGACGGAAGTTGCGAATTGCTTCTGGGCCTTGGGCACGAATTTGGGCGGGTATGGATTCAAATACTTTTGCTGCTTCTTGAATATTTCGGATTCCGTCACGCACACCTACCGTAGCAAATTTGAATTGCAGAGTTGTTGGCAGGTTCTCAAAACGGATGTTGTGTGCTACTTTGAAAGCTTCTTGAGTGGCGATCGCCCCAGCACTCACAATTGAACTTGGCGCTGATTGTATGAACGTCGTGACTACAGTTGCAGTTTCCTCAACATTAGCAGCGATTTGATGAGCTAAATTTTGGGTTTCGGCAACAGTTTCTTGGACTTTGGCAGTTAGGAATTCGAGCGGATTCTGATTGATTTCCATCTTGATACAGGTTTAATTGTTATTGATTAAATCTTGAAAGTGGGTGATGTGAGTCAGGGCAGGATAACCCGCCCACCTCACAATCAAATTTAGTATTTGTGGAACAGGCATCTTGCCTGTTTCCTAAAAAGGCGTGGGACTTGCACAATTAAGGAGACACCTGCCACACCTTAATCGTGTCATCAAAACTGCCACTGACCAGAGTTTGATCTTGCGGGTTAAAAGCCAATTTCACCAAGGTGGAATGCTCCTTAAGCGTACCAGTGATTTCACCGCTACTCACCTCCCACAGCTTGATAGTTCCACTCAAATCGCTACTAGCCAACTTGTTCCCGTCGGGACTGAAGGCTAGAGACTGAATAGGATCGGAATGATCGATCAAAGTCCGCAATAGAGAACCGCTGGGTTGCTGAGATTCATTGTTAGTGTTGATTTCCAAATTTAAATCAGGATATTCAATGCGATCGTCATTGCTCGAAAAAGTAGGCAACTGAGACTCCCTAAGCTGCTGAGACTCATGGTTAGCACTCAGATCCCAAAGCTTCACTATTTTGTCCCAACTACCACTCGCGAGAGTTTTACCATCTGGGCTGATAGCAAGAGACGTAACTTCCTCAGAATGACCAATGAAAGTCTGTTTCAATTCCCCAGTTTGCCAATTCCAAAGTTTGATAGTACCATCGCTATTCCCAGTAGCTAGAGTTTCTTCGTCAGGACTGAAAACCACCGAATCTACCTCGTCCGCCAACTGTTTAAAAGTTTCCAATTCAACTCCGTCGTCTACTTGCCACAGCTTCAAAGTTTTGTCTTTACCAACACTGGCAATTGTGCTGCCATCGGGACTAAAAGCCACCGAAAACACACCATTTGTGTGGGCATCCCAACTCCGAATCAACTGGCCGGTATAGAGATTCCACAATTTAATTGTACGATCGGCACTACCACTGGCAATGGTTGTGCGATCGGGACTCACAGCCACCGACCACACCGGGGCCGAATGTCCTCTCAAAGTCTTCAACACTTTGCCACTATCTTTGTTTAGTAACTGAATAGTCCCATCATTATTTCCGCTGACTATGACACCGTTGGGAGTAACAGCTACCGCCCACACGGGGTTTTTGTCCAGAGTCGCGAGAGTTCGTACCGCCGTAGGTGCGATCGATTCCTGACCCTGAAAATCCTGCATGGGCGGGGGATTGAACTTAATTTCAGGAATGGCAGCAGGTTCTTGATAAGTGAAAGCCTGCGGTTGCGGAGACTGGAAACGAGAACCCAGAACCAGCGATATGAGGGCAACCACCGCCCCAGCCCAAACGCCCAAAGTCCACTGTGGCTTGCCCAGAACAATATCCAGGGGTGCGGGGCCGTGTTTCATGTCTTTGAGGATTGCCGAGGCTGTGGGATAGCGTTTCGAGGTTTCCCGATGCACCATTTGATCTAGAATGCGGCCTAGTCTGGTCGAAACCGGCGCTTTCAAATAATCCCGCCAGGCCCAAGTATCTGCTTTGAGATCAAACAAATCAAAGGGTGACATTCCGGTTAGTAAATGGATGCAGGTAACACCTAAACTGTAGATGTCGCTGCTAGGAATAGCTTGACCTTTAATTTGTTCTGGGGCCGCGTATTCGGCAGAACCTGTCACCATGTCTGTTTTCAGTGGTCCGCTGTTAGCAGGAATTGCCGCTGCGAAATCGACTAAAACGAGCCCGGATTCATCGTCCCAAGGATGCAGATACTCTTTCCCTACCAAAGCTGAGGAGGCTTGGGGGGATTTGCGGTGAATGATATTGGATGGTTTGATATCTCGGTGAATTAGTTGATTGTCGTGTACAAATTGCAGTACGGGCAGCAATTGATTCAGCAGATACCAAATGTGAATTTCGTTAAAAACACCTTTTTCTGAAAGTTGACTGGCCAAATTGCGGCCGTCGATGTATTCTTGTACCAAATATTGGCAGCCGTCGAATTCAAAAGATGCTAGCAGTTTCGGTATTTGGGGATGTTTGCCCAATTCGTCGAGCACTTTTGCTGAGGCGCTAAATGTGCGATTTAGCTGTTTTTGACCGTCAGCGACAATTTCGGGCTGGCAAAATTGTTGAATGACGCAGCGTGGCGCTGAAGGTTGGTCTTCATCTACTGCGAGGAATGTGCGGTCAGCTAAATTTTGACCGAGGGTGTGAAATACTCGGTAACGGTTTTTTAGCAGCAAATTCGATCCGCAACTTTTGCATACTGTAGCGCGATCGAGATTTTGGGTATTCTGGCAATGGGAATTAATGCAGTAACTCATCTGTTTTTCCGCTGGATACCCCCATCATACTTTTGGCTGATAGGGGAGGAAAGCGGGGCGGTGCGTGCCGCTTCCTTTGGACAAATTAGATCGTTGCAATAACTTAATATATAATAGTTGTTTCATCCAGTTTTTCGCCACAGTCGTCAGGTGCGATCGCACTTAAATTCTTTCTGATCTCAAATCCGGTAGCATCGGAATTAATATGACCCGAAATCACGAGACCGCGAGTGCCTAAGTCCCTACAATATTATTTTAGGGTAGGGAGACGGCAATGCTGACTGGTATTCAGTTATACTGTTATTTATTGCGAAATATCCACTCTAATGCACTCCACTGTGCTAGAGACTGTTTGATATTTATGCAACTGGCGAACCACTAACTTCTAACTATTAATTATGCCACTAATTCGCGTCCCCAAAGCTTGGGAAATTCTCGATCGACAAATTACCTCAGAAACAGTCTTTCACAACCGTCGCCGCTTTATGACCAATTTAATTGGCGCGGGTGTCAGTGCTTCACTCCTCCCACTTGCGGGTTGTAAGAGCAATTCTGGATCAAACTCAGCTTTGAATCGCACCTCAACTCAAGCATATTCTGGCTTAATCCGCAATCCTGCTTTCGCTAAGGTCGATCGGCCAATTACCGACGAAGCCTTAGCTACAAAATACAACAATTTTTATGAATATGGTGGCACAAAATCTATTTGGGAAGCCGCCCAAGCCTTACCAACCGAAAACTGGAAAGTAGAGGTTACTGGCTTAGTAAAAAATCCCCGCATTTACGATATTGACGAACTAGCAAAAAAATTCCCTATCGAAGAACGAGTTTATCGATTTCGCTGCGTAGAAGCGTGGTCAATGGTAGTTCCTTGGGTCGGATTTCCGATGAAATTGCTGATGGCTGATGTTGAGCCGACATCGCAAGCAAAATTCGTTCGCTTCACCTCTTTTTACGACCCCAAAATTACCAAAGGTGCTAGTGTATTTTCGCAATTTTATCCTTGGCCGTACACCGAGGGAATGCGAATTGAGGAAATGGCGAACGATTTAGCCTTTTTTGCCACAGGTTTGTACGGCAGAAAACTACCAAAACAAAATGGTGCACCGCTGCGACAAGTAATTCCTTGGAAGTACGGTTTCAAAGGCGCAAAATCCATTGTCAAAATTGAATTTGTGGAAAAACAACCCGCGACTTTTTGGAATACGATCGGGCCGAATGAATACGGTTTTGAGGCAAATGTCGAACCCGATAAACCACACCCTCGATGGTCACAAGCTAGCGAAAGAGTAGTCGGTCCTGGTAATAGTTGGTCGTGGGAAACTCGCGAGACTTTGCCCTATAATGGCTACGGCGAATATGTCGCGAGTTTGTATAGTTGATTAAGTTCGCTTCAGGAAAATAAAATAGAGGACATGGCACTGCCCATTGGTGTCAACTTAAGCCTGAAAGCCCTGAGAAATCTGGTTTTTACCTGAGTCTAGATCCCCCTAAATCCCCCTTAAGAAGGGGGACTTTGATCGGACTCCTGTCCCCCCCTTGGGAAGGGGGGTTAGGGGGGATCTGGCCTTAATCGTCAAACAGTAGTCTCTGAAGGGGTTTGACGTTAAGTTNCCCCCTAAATCCCCCTTAAGAAGGGGGACTTTGATCGGACTCCTGTCCCCCCCTTGGGAAGGGGGGTTAGGGGGGATCTGGCCTTAATCGTCAAACAGTAGTCTCTGAAGGGGTTTGACGTTAAATTGACACCTATGGGCACTGCCGTGTCCCTACTATGTTTGTAAATTTTACCTTGAATTTGCAGTCGATCGACTATAATCAAAAGTGATGAAGCTACCAAGGAATTGTTAAATGGTAACAACAACATCAACTCCGGTCGAGCAGCAAGTAACCCCAGAAAACCGAGTTGTTTTAAAAGGTGTCAGTTGGTCAACTTTTAAGGCATTGGTGGCCGATGTTGGGGACGATAGAGCTTGGAGAATTGCTTACGATAGAGGAGTATTAGAAATCAGAATGCCACTTCTAGAACATGAAGTTCCGAAAGGACTAATAGAAAGCTTTATTGAAGCTACAGCAGACGAGCTAGAAATCGAAGTGATGAAAGCTGGTTCTCTGACTCTGGAACGAGAAGATTTAACTCGTGCTGTGGAACCTGATAGTTGTTTTTACATTCAAAATGAAGCCAGCGTCAGAGGGAAAAGAAATATCAACCTCCCAGAAGATTTGCCACCTGATTTAGCAATAGAGTCAGATTATACGAATTCTTCGGTTAATAAAGATGCCATATATGCTGCGATTGGGGTTCCCGAACTTTGGAGGTATCAGCGGCAATCTCTGCAAGTTTATCACCTGGTAGAGGGGAAATATCAAAAGTGCGATCGCAGTTTAGCTTTCCCCTTTTTACCCGTTGCCGAAATTCCCGGTTTCATCGAACAAAGCAGAACTATCGGACAGCGTTCGGCTGTGCGTTTGTTTCGGCAAAGAATCAGAGAGATTTTACTAAGTCAAAGTTAACTTTTAAATCGGACTTACTCTAATGGTAACAACAACATCAACTCCGGTCGAGCAGCAAATTACCCCAGAAAACCGAGTTGTTTTAAAAGGTGTCAGTTGGTCAACTTTCAAGGCATTGGTGGCCGATGTTGGGGACGATAGAGCTTGGAGAATTGCTTACGATAGAGGAGTATTAGAAATCAGGATGCCATTGGAAGAACATGAAGAACCCAAACGATTGATAGAAAGCTTTGTGGAAGCTATTGTAGATGAACTGGAAATTGAACTTAGGAGTCTCGGTTCCCTGACTCTCGAACGGGAAGATTTAACTCGTGCTGTCGAACCTGATAGTTGTTTCTACATTCAAAATGAATCTGTGGTTAGAGGTAGAAATATCAATTTACCAAATGATCCGCCGCCTGATTTAGCAATAGAGTCGGACTACACGAATTCTTCGGTTAATAAAGATGCCATATATGCTGCGCTTGGTGTTCCCGAACTTTGGAGGTATCAGCGGCAATCTCTGCAAGTTTATCAACTTGTGGAGGGGAAATATCAAAAGTGCGATCGCAGTTTAGCTTTCCCCTTTTTACCCGTTGCCGAAATTCCCGGTTTCATCGAACAAAGCAGAACTATCGGACAGCGTTCGGCTGTGCGTTTATTTCGGCAAAGAATTAGAGAGATTTTGCTAAGTCAAAGTTAACATGATTATTTACGATCGCCAAAATCTTCCTTGACAAATTCCTCTACTCTCCGCCAAACTCGATCGCACAAATCCGGCTTACTAACATCAAACCATTCAATTTCAGGATATGCTCGAAACCATGTCCGCTGACGCTTCGCAAATTGTCGTGTATGCAAAACCGTTAATTTTTTAGCTTCTTCAAGCTTAATGTCCCCCGCTAAATACTGTTTCATTTCCTGGTATCCCAGAGTATTCAATAGTGGCAAATCACAGCCGTATTTTTGACACAAATATTCAACTTCAGCCAGCCAACCGGATTCTAACATTTGTTCAGTGCGCTGTTTGATGCGATCGACCAAAACTTCCAGATCACAATCCAAGCCAATTTGTAAAATAGGATAACTTGGAGGATTTTCGCCCTGCTGTTCGGAAATGGAGCGCCCAGTCACATAAAATACTTCCAGTGCTCTTAACGTTCTGACTGGATCATTGAGGTGAATTTTCTCGGCGGCAGAACGATCGACCTGCTGTAGCATCTGGTAACATTGAGCTTGACCGAGTTCGACAAGTTGCGATCGCAATTCTGGTATTGGCGCAACTCTCGGAATTTTTAAACCGCGCACGATCGACTTAATATACAAACCAGTCCCTCCAACCAACAACACAGGAGAATCAACAGCAGCGATTAAATTTTGAGCTTGTTGCTGGTACTCTGCGAGTGTTAGCGTTTCCCTGGGATCGCAGATATCAATCAAGTGATGCGGTACCGAAGTGCGATCGACCTTTGTGGGTTTGGCAGTCCCGATGTCAAATTCGCGGTACACTTGACGGGAGTCTGCACTCAAAATGGGCGATCGTAACCTCTGAGCTACAGCCACAGCCACTCCCGACTTTCCCGTCGCCGTCGCACCACAAATCGTAATTAATTTAGACATTTGACAATCTTCTCAATGCGATCGGACGTTTTCAACCGCTAAAACTATTGATATTACTGCATTTCCGTTTTCTCAAACATAAATTTATCCCTCCCTGTGTCCTATCCTCTCTTCCCTTTTCCTTCCGACTTACATCCGTTACATCCGTTACGGAATCCGCTGCCGAACTTCCTTCTCCCAGCCATCCATCCCCTCAATAAATTTCCCTTCAGAATGCCCTAGCATCGCCATTGACGGTTTTGTGCTATAATTTTAGAAGTTTTCCCATTTTAGAAGCTTTTGGGGCTTTAGCCTCATTATTGGAGCTATTTTTGTATGACCAGCAGCTACAGCGCCGACCAAATTCAAGTTCTCGAAGGTCTCGAAGCAGTCCGCAAACGACCGGGGATGTACATCGGTACCACCGGCCCGCGAGGACTCCACCATCTAGTTTACGAGGTAGTTGACAACTCGATCGATGAGGCGCTGGCTGGCCACTGCACTCACATCGAAGTTGAGATCAACGCCGACGGTTCCGTTACCGTGACAGACGACGGGCGGGGGATTCCGACCGGCATCGTTGCCAAGACTGGCAAATCGGGAGTAGAAACAGTAATGACTGTACTCCACGCCGGCGGTAAGTTTGGCGGTGGTGGCTACAAGGTTTCGGGAGGATTGCACGGTGTAGGTATTTCGGTGGTGAACGCCCTGTCGGAGTGGGTAGAAGTCACAGTTTGGCGCGACCAAAAAGTACACTTACAGCGTTATGAAAGAGGCAATCCTGTTACCGAACTTAATGCCAAGCCCAACAAAGGCGATCGCACCGGCACTTCAGTTTCTTTCTTGCCAGACACTCAAATTTTTAGCACAGGCATTGAATTTGATTACACAATACTCGCCGGACGTTTGCGAGAATTGGGTTACTTGAATGCGGGCGTTAGAATTACGTTTAGCGACCACCGTTTGGAACTGCTCAAAAGTAGCGAACCTCGCATCGAAACTTACTGTTACGAGGGCGGAATCAAGGAATACATCGCCTACATGAACCGCGAAAAACAGCCTTTGCACGAAGAAGTGATTTATGTGCAAGGCGAACGCAATAACGTACACATAGAAGTCGCTTTGCAGTGGTGCGTTGATGCTTTTAGCGACAATGTTCTCGGTTTTGCTAACAACATTCGGACGATCGACGGTGGCACACACTTAGAAGGTTTGAAGGCAGTTTTGACGCGGACGATGAATTCGATCGCCCGTAAGCGCAACAAAATCAAAGAAAACGAACCCAACCTCGCTGGTGAAAACGTCCGGGAAGGTTTGACAGCCGTTATTTCAGTAAAAGTCCCTGACCCGGAATTTGAAGGTCAAACTAAAACTAAACTGGGAAATACTGAAGTTCGGGGCATTGTCGATTCCTTAGTTGGCGAAGTATTAACCGAATATTTAGAGTTTCGCCCCCAAGTAGCCGACGCTATTTTGGAAAAAGCAATTCAGGCATTTAAAGCGGCGGAAGCAGCCCGTCGCGCCCGCGATTTAGTCCGCCGTAAATCGGTCTTAGAATCGTCTCCATTGCCCGGAAAATTAGCGGACTGTAGCTCCAGAGACCCCGCCCTGTCTGAGATATACCTGGTCGAGGGGGATTCAGCCGGCGGATCTGCTAAACAAGGGCGCGATCGCCAATATCAAGCCATCCTGCCACTGCGCGGTAAAATCCTCAACATCGAGAAAACCGACGATGCCAAAATCTACAAAAATAACGAAATTCAATCGTTAATTACAGCCCTGGGTTTGGGCATCAAAGGCGAAGAATTCGATCCGGCACAATTGCGGTATCACCATATAGTGATTATGAGCGTAGCAGGGGACGAACCAACACTGGTGATGGACGATACAGGACGCACCGAATTCGTCACCATTGGTGGGTTTATCGATGACTGCGTAGAAGGCCGCCGCGCTGCCGATCGATATCAAGTGATGTCTTTCGATCAAACTACTCATGCTACTCGTTTTCGCCCTCTGAAAGCCGTGATTCGTCACGGACATGAGGAAGGGATGTATAAACTAACAACGCGCTACAATCGATCGATCAAAGTGACATCATCTCACAGCGTTTTTGTCTTTGAAAATAACGAAGTTATTCTCAAAAAAGGTAACGAAGTTAAGCCAGGAGACCTCCTAGTTGCCAGTCGGCGTTTACCTCGTCCAGCAGCAAGCCCAACGCAGATAGATTTGTTGGAAACTTTCTATAGTGCTGAGTTAACCAAATCACTTTATCTCAAAGGTGAGGACGTGCGAAAAGTTGCAAGTCAGCGTGTCTTGGCAAAAGTTTCTGTCCCCGATCAATGGAGTGAACCGCGAGTACAAATAGATGCGGAAGCGTGGCAAAAATTAATCGCACAGCGCGAAGCAATCGGCATTACCCAAAAGCAAGTTGCGGCTTCCGTGGGAGTAAAACAGCCAGTCACAGTTAGCCAGTGGGAACGTGGAATCAGTCGCCCAATTTTATCTCACTTCTTGACTTATCTTGAAGCAATTGGTAACAGTGACAATGTTGTCTACGAAATGCTGCCGTCGAAAATTGACGATCGCCTCGCTCAAGATGATACCAGCAAAAATGCCCGTTGGCGCGAAGTTAGCTGTTACAAACCGCTCGATGACTTCACAGCCAGCGAAATAGCACAACTGGGCGAAGATGTGCAAATTGTGCCACAAGCACACAGCGACAAAGCGTTTGCACGCTACCTGCCAATCAGTCGCGAATTGATTTGGTTCCTGGGCTGGTATGTAGCTGAGGGAACTCTCAGCCAACATCAAGTTAGTCTTAACTTGGGCAAAAAAGATCAGCGGTTTATTCCTGAAATGATTGCTGCTATTGAGTCGGTATTTAACGAAACACCTCGTCAATATAACGACCCAGATAGTGATGGAATTAAGCTCTACTTCAACAGTGTTGCAGCGGCGCGATTAATCCAAGCTTGGGGTTTAGGGAAACAGGCACATTTGAAGCAACTGCCAGATATTGTGTTTAGCTTGACAGAAGAACTGCAAATGGCTTTTCTCGAAGGCTATTTCCTCGGCGATGGTACAACAGGAGGCAGTCATTTATCCCTGATAACTAATTCTCCCAAGCTGAAAGATGGGTTGCTTTATTTGTTAGGACAGTTGGGGATGATTGCCAGTCCAACTCGTCACGAACCCTCTACTGCTGTAGATGCGGAAATTCAAACGCGACATCCCTATTATTCGATCGCAATTTGTAGCAAAAATCAGCTCGAACTGTGTCGCCAAATTTGGCATCGACACGCCAATGCCGATCTGATTGAAGCACATCTAGCACGCCCTAGTCGCAAATCATCGGACTACGTGCCAATTAGCGATGATTTGATGGGACTGAAAGTGATTTCGGCTGAGGAGATTGAATTAGTAGGCGACTATGTTTATGATTTCTCCGTCGAAGATGATGAAAACTTTGTCTGCGGTACTGGCGGTTTGTGCGCCCATAACACTGACGCTGACGTAGATGGAGCCCACATCCGCACGCTGTTGCTCACTTTCTTCTATCGCTATCAGCGAGCACTTGTAGAACAAGGTTACATCTACATTGCTTGTCCTCCTCTGTATAAAGTGGAACGGGGACGGAATCATTACTACTGTTATAGCGATCGCGAAATGAACAATTTGATTCGGAATGAATTCCCGGCGAATGCGAACTACACGATTCAGCGGTTCAAAGGTTTAGGCGAAATGATGCCGACACAGTTGTGGGATACCACGATGAACCCGGAAACTCGGACGCTGAAACGGGTGGAAATTGACGATGCTGCTGAGGCCGATCGCATCTTTACCATCTTAATGGGCGATCGAGTCGCACCCCGGCGCGAATTCATCGAAACCTACGGCCCCAAACTCAATATGCTTGACTTAGACATCTAAATTAGTCATTAGTCATTAGTTATTAGTCAGCAGTCATTAGTTATTAGCTAGTGACTGATGACTAAATCCAGCTTTAGCAGCTCCTTTTTGGTAGGCTGCTAATCTCTTCCCCTCTCCCCCTCTCCTCATCTCCCACTCTCCCCATCTCCCACTCTCCCCCTCTCCCCCTCTCCACTAATCGGGTTTTGTTATAAAAATTAATACAATCTCTCATTAAATCAGTCTAAGGTAATAACTTAGGTATTTTTTAGATTGTTGGCGCATCCATCGACCACCACGAAAGTAGAAAGTTGGACAATTTATTATGAGCATCAATTTAGCGACCAAATTGCGTGAAGGAACCAAAAAATCCCACACAATGGCAGAAAATGTTGGTTTTGTCAAGTGCTTTTTAAAAGGCGTTGTAGAAAAAACATCTTACCGGAAATTAGTAGCAAACCTCTACTTTGTCTACTCGGCAATAGAAGAAGAAATGGAACGCCAAAAACAACATCCAGTTGTTTCAAAGATTTACTTTTCCCAATTGAATCGGAAGCAAAGCTTAGAACAAGATTTGTTGTATTACCACGGGACTAATTGGCGGGAACAAGTAGTTCCGTCAGACGCAGCAAAAGCTTACGTCCAGCGCATTCACGACATCTCGGCATCAGCACCGGAACTATTAGTAGCTCATTCTTACACTCGCTATCTCGGTGATTTATCCGGTGGACAAATCCTCAAAGGAATTGCCCAACGGGGAATGAATCTTACTGATGGAGAAGGCACTGCTTTCTATGAATTCGCAGATATTCCTGATGAAAAAGAATTCAAGACTAACTACCGTCAAGCAATGAATGAACTGCCAATTGACGAAGCTACAGCAGAGCGAATTGTGGACGAAGCTAATTCAGCTTTTGGCATGAATATGAAGATGTTCATGGAGTTAGAAGGCAATTTGATTAAAGCTGTTGGTCAAATGCTGTTCAATACCCTGACACGGAAGCGTGGCGCTGCTAGTACCGAATTAGCTACGGCTGAGTAAGTTAAAGGCTCCGGGCGATAATTTGAACCTCATTTAAAGAGGAAAATTTGAAATCCTGGGGGTTTGATGGCTGCTTTTACAGTCACCAAAGCTCCGGGATTTTGCATGGTGGTCGATAATCCGAAATACAGCACTTTTCACGAGTTTAAAATAAAACATTTGCTTCCGGCAAAGCACCCTGCATTTTACCCAGCCAATCAATCAAATTATCCAATTGCTTTTGGGCAGGCAAAACCGCCATCCCTCGAATAGTCACCTTTCCCTTGCTGTAGACAAAACGAGACTGCAAATGATCCGGCAAATTAGCCTTAAGCAAATTCCAAGCAGGTTCCTCCATCGGCGTTTCCAAAACAATGTGCTGCTTATTTTCCGGTTTGATCCGAGAAAAACCGATTTGCTTAGCGATTTGTTTAAGTTCGACAATCCGAATCAGTTGCTTAGCAGGTAAAGGAATGGGGCCGTAGCGATCGCACCAATCAGCCTGAATCTGCTGCAAATCTTGAGGCGTACTAGCAGAAGCAACAGAACGATAAGCGCTCATCTTTTGATCCAAATCCCCGATGTAATCAGCAGGAATAAACGCCGTCAAACTCAGGTCAATTTGAGCATCTTCAACTTTCGGAATTTCCTGGCCCTTAATTTCACGAATTGCCTCCTCTAACATTTCAGCATACAAATCAAAGCCGATCGCCTCCATTTGACCAGACTGTTCCGTACCCAAAATATCACCCGAACCACGAATTTCCAAATCCCGCATCGCCAACTGATAGCCCGAACCCAACTGCGCGAACTCTTGAATCGCCCGCAACCTCTGCTTTGCAGCATCAGTCAACATACTTTGCTTAGGATACAACAGCCAAGCGTGAGCTTGAATACCCGCACGTCCCACCCGTCCCCGCAACTGGTAAAGTTGACCCAAACCAAATTTCTGGGCGTCTTCAATCAAAATTGTGTTAACGCGGGGAATATCCAAACCCGATTCAATAATCGTCGTGCACACCAAAATATCGAAATCCGCCGCACTGAAAGTCAGCATAATCGATTCGAGTTCCGAAGCATCCATTTGACCGTGGGCGATCGCAATTCGAGCAGACGGAACCATCACCTGCAACTGAGCAGCCAACTCATCAATCCCCTCAATCCGGGGCACCACGTAAAAAACCTGACCACCCCTGTCCAATTCTTGACGAATCGCACTCCGCACCGCCTCCGGGTCATAGGGAGCCAAATGCGTCTGAATCGGGCGTCTGCTGGGAGGCGGAGTCGCAATCAAACTCATCTCCCGAATCCCCGACAGCGACATATACAAAGTTCGAGGAATCGGCGTTGCTGTCAGAGTTAGAACATCCACCTCGGTTTTCAGAGCTTTAATAGCTTCCTTTTGCTTAACCCCAAACCGCTGTTCTTCATCCACCACCAACAAACCCAAATCTCGAAACTTAATCGCTTTACTCAAAACAGCTTGAGTACCCACAATCACGTCTAATTCACCAGTCGCCAAACGCTTGTGAATCTCCCGGCGCTCAGTTTCCGTGCGAAAGCGATTCAGCAAACCAACCTCGATCGGATAGGGCGAAAAACGCTCTGAGAGCGTGTGATAGTGCTGTTGGGTCAAAATCGTCGTCGGCGCGAGCAAAGCCACCTGCTTGCCCGCCGTAACCGCCTTAAAAATCGCTCTCAGAGCAACTTCTGTCTTGCCAAAACCGACATCACCGCAGACGAGGCGATCCATCGGTCGATCGCCCTCCATATCCCGTTTCACATCCTGAGTTGCCTTCAACTGATCCGGCGTTGGTTGATAAGGAAAAGAATCCTCTAATTCTTGTTGCCAAGGCATATCAGGAGGAAAAGCGTAACCTGTTTGTTTAGCTCTTTTAGCATAAAGATTCAACAAATCTACCGCTAATTTCTTAACAGCTTTGCGAACCTTTGTTTTAGTTTTTTCCCAAGTTTGACCTGTCAGTTTGTTGAGTTCCGGCACTTTATCAGCCACAGTCCGAAACCTCGACAAAGCGCCCAATTGATCGGCCGCGACTCTCAGAGTACCGTCACCGTATTGAATTAGCAAATACTCGCGAGTTTCCAAATCGAGGGTGAGACGTTCCAACTTGAGAAACTTACCTACTCCGTGCTGGCGGTGAACGACATAATCACCAGGGCTTAACTTGTTCGGGTCTACTTGTTTAGAAGCAGCGCGGCGGCGCTTGCGAACATAGCTAAAAGTAGCCAAAGAATGTTGACCGTAGAATTCCCGATCGCAAATCAAAACAATCCGAAAAGTCGGCAGAATAAAACCTTCCAATTCAGCCAAACCGCTGTACTTCAAAGCAACTGGAATGTGCTGTAATTGCAACTTGTCGATCGCCAAATAATCGCGCGGATTCACCACAAACTGAGCCGGACAGTCATGTTCAGACAACAGAGAAACAGAACGACTGGGCTGAGCCGAAATCAGAAAAATCGTAAAACCCCGATCGCGATCCTCCCTGAGCGTTTGGGATAACTTCGCAAATTGGTGAGGCATCACCGGCACCGGGCGAGAAGCCAAATTAATCGGAGGAGACGAAGAAACCGGAACCGAAAAAGCAGATTCTGCCAATTCTGACAGATAGAGGCGATCGAACCCTTCCACATCAACCATAGACTCAGCAAAAGAGCGATGAATTTTAGGAAGAGAAGCAACTAAACTTTCCCATTGCTCCTGAGCACTTTCAAACCAGCGATCGCAGTGAGCCTCACACTGACTTGGCTCATCAATCGCAACCAAAGTATTCGATGGCAAATAATCCAAAATAGAAGCAGGCTGCTCAAAAGCCAAACCCAACAACCCCTTAATAACCTTCCCTTCCTCCGCCCCTTCCTCTCCCTCTTCCTTCGCGCCCTTCGCGCCTTCGCGGTTCGTTAGTAAACTCAATCTTTCACCCAAAGCCCCGCGAACAATCCCACTAAAATCAGTAGGAGTCAAAACCAACCGATCGATCCTATCAAGCGATCGCTGGGAAGACGGGTCAAACTCCCGAATTTGCTCCAAATCATCCCCGAACCATTCCAGTCGCACCGGCAACTCCGCCGCCACCGGAAACACATCCACGATATCGCCTCGACGACTCCACTGGCCCTCCATTTCGACCAAAGCCACCCGATCGTACCCCATCGAGGCAAGTTGGCGGTCTAAAATCTTCGAGTCTTGAGTCATACCTCGCGCCAAAGTCAGACAGTACGGTTCAAAAGCAGCAGGTGGTGGCAAGTGAGACTGGAGAGCCCTTTCGGTAGCTACGATCGCGATCGGCTTAGAATTAGTAGTGATTTCAGGTTTCTGGACTAAATCCGCCAGCACCTGCATTTGTCCCCAAGTCATTTCGCTTTCATCGGAGTAAGAGAGCTCGTAGGGCGAAGCCTCCGAAGTCGGGTAAAAATGCACAGTCTGCCAGCCCATAGCCTCCAGCCCGGCCACCCAGCGCCCTGCTTCCTCCAGAGTTGCTGTGACTACGAGTAAACTGCGCCCTTCTTGTTGTGCGAGGGCGGAAGCTACCAAACCTTTTGGCAAGCGGGCTACGCCGTTGAGTTGCACGTAGCGATGGCGCTTGAGCTTGTTGAGCAGTTCTGTTGCTAGGGGCGATCGCCCCAGAATACGAATTATTGAAGAGAAAGTCATGCGCTTTTAATTTTAATGCCCGATCGGCTCAAAAAGGCTCTTTTCCTTTGCCTGTTAAGGAGATTGTACGACAAACATCATTGATTGTGTCGATCGGCTGTTGTCGTCTTGTACGGGCGAATGGCCATTCGCCCCTACGTGAGTGATTTCTGCTCTAATATATCGAGGCTACGATCGAAACGAGCGAGTTCCGTTAATCTAGTGACAGGAAAGAGAAAAAATTTCGATTTTGCGATCGAGATTAAAAGCTTTCAGGCTTCTGTTGTGACCACACCCAAAAACGGATACAGGCCCCGACTCAAGTTGTGAAGAACGAAAAATTTTAGAGGTTAGGGAGAACCCGCAGATTATGGCTGCTGGGTCAATCTAAAATCTAAAATCTAAAATCTAAAATCGACTAACCGGGCTGCGCTTGCCGTTACCACCGATAATTTTAGAAATGTCCCCAAGTACCGACTTTCTGATTGTTCTCCTGCTGATTTTCCTAAATGGCTTATTTGTGATGTCAGAGATGGCCATCATCTCGGTACGCAAGGTAAGACTGCAACAGATGGCCAACCAAGGTTCGATCAATGCCCGCGTAGCCTTGGATCTGGCTAATGCGCCCAATCAGTTCTTACCGACAGTTCAAATCGGGATTACGCTGCTGGCCATTCTGTCGGGCGCTTTCGGAGAAACGACTCTTGCCAAAAGAGTAGAGCCTTTGTTGCACCTGATTCCTGCCCTCGCGCCCTACTCTAAGACGATCGCCTCAGTAGTCGCAATTTTAATCATAACTTATTTGACTCTAATTATCGGCGAACTGGTGCCGAAGCGACTGGCGCTCAACAACCCGGAGCCGATCGCCTCAAGTGTGGCCATTCCCATACGAATGCTCTCAAAAATTGGTGCTCCTGCGGTTTATGTTTTAAGTTATTCCACTGACTTAGTAATGCGAATCATGGGGATTTTGCCCTCGACAGAACCGCAAGTTACAGAAGAAGAAATTAAAGTTTTAATAGAGCAAGGAACCGAAGCTGGAACCTTTGAAGAAGCGGAACAAGATATGGTAGAAAGAGTGTTTCGTTTAGGCGATCGACGAGTCAGCGCCTTAATGACCCCACGCCCCGATCTTGTCTGGCTCGACCTCGACGATTCAGTCGAAGAAAACCGCCAAAAAATGCTCGACAGCGGTCATTCTCGGTTTCCAGTGTGTCAGGGAGGGCTCGACAACGTTGTCGGTTTAGTACACGTTACAGATATGCTGTCTCGGACTTTAACCGGTCAACCCCTCGATTTAAGCGCCTCTTTACGACGACCTTTATTTGTGCCGGAAAGCACGCGGGGCTTAAAAGTATTAGAGCTTTTCAAACAATCTAGCAATCAACTTGCCTTGGTAGTAGACGAATACGGCGTGATTCAAGGATTGGTTTCAGTTAACGACATTTTAGTCGAACTCGTTGGCGACTTTCCCTCTATTCAAGATGCAGATGATCCGCAATCCGTGCAGCGCGAAGATGGTTCTTGGTTGTTAGACGGAATGCTACCAGTCGAAGATTTTTTTGAGCTGTTTGGCATCGAAGAGTCGTCAGCAGAAAACAAAGGAAGTTACCACACAATGGGCGGTTTTGTGATTACAAATTTGGGTAAAATTCCCGCAGCAGCCGAGCATTTTGAGTGGAACGGTTTGCGCGTCGAAGTAGTCGATATGGACGGGAACCGAGTTGATAAAATCTTGGTAATGCCGATCGACTCAGCAGCGAATCTACCCACTAGCAATCGGAAAAAATAAAAACCATTCCCATTTCAGGTAAAGACTAAGGCCAAGCCGTGTCCTCTATATCATTCCGGTGTATCTATATAGCAATCCTAAATCATTTGTGAACTTCTTACTCCCTCCCCTTAATAAGGGGAGGGTTGGGGTGGGGTAAAAAACTTTACGACTCCTGCAAGGATTGCTATATCATTCCGGTGTTACCGGAATTGATATTACTACTTAAAAATTTGTCTAAATTCGGTATATCGACCCAAGTTCCCGTAGCATTTGACTCCTGGGTCAAATCCATCAACAACTGCGAATAAACTCCGTCTCTCAGAGACGGTATCAAAGATTCACCCCCATCAATTGCTTCTACCCACTTATCCACTACTCGAATAAACGGTGCAATTCTGCCGTCGGGATAAACTTGAGGAAACTCCAATCTCTGAGGAATTTTGATTTCAGCTAAAGGTTGTCCGCCTTGGGAACCCCACAGCCGAAATCCGTGGACATAATCTTGCTGGTTATCGCTTCCCAAGACTAATGTACCCTTACTCCCATAAATCTCCACCCAGTGTCCCCTTCCTTGATAAGTAACAGAACTCAAGCAAACTTGACAAGGTATTCCCTCTGCTAATTCCAGCATCAAAGTGCAAGAATCATCTGCATCTACGGGTTTTAACTTTCCTGAGTCATTGGGATCTGGGCGCATAGAAATTCCGGTGATTAATTGCCCAGAAAGCCTTTGGATTGGACCAAACAGCCAGTTAATATAATCAAAAACGTGGGAACCTGTTGCGCCCAAAACTCCGCCGCCCCGTTCTTTTTGCGAATACCAATTCCAAGGGCGATTAGCATCAGCGCGGCCGGAAACCAGCCAGTCAATTTTAATTAAACGTTTTTCTCCCACATATCCGGTTGCTAATAATTCGGCTAGCATTTGCCAAGCGGGAATGAAGCGAAACTCAAAATCCATTGTTGCTATTGTTTTAGCACTTTTTGATTCGATGTTGGTTTGAGACTTATCCGCTAATTGGTATAGTTCTCTAGCTTCATTTGCTGTTAGGGCTGTGGGCTTTTCTAGCAATAAATGTTTGCCTGCTTCCAAGACTTTTTTTGCCATTTCAAAATGCAGAAATGGCGGGGTGGAAATGCTGACTCCCGCTACTTCTGGGATGGCAATTATGTCTTCTATGGAGTTGCAAGCATAGGGGATATTGTGGCTAGAGGCGATCGCCTGAGCTTTGTCTAAATTCCGGTGATAAACAGCCACAACTTCTGTGCGATGATGTGCCTGGAATCCGGGAATATGAATTTTTTGACCGAAACCTGTACCGACTACTGCAACGCCAATTTTAGACATAACTTAATATTTGGGAATGGGGAATGGGGAATTGGGCATGGGGCATGGGGC
>NZ_NXIB02000057.1 GCF_002412335.2 Tychonema bourrellyi FEM_GT703 | reverse complement strand
ACGCACCCGATCGACTATGATGATAATTTATTTTCTGACAATTAATCCACCCTGCCTAGCCCCCCTTAAGAAGGGGGGGACAAGAGCATTTAAAGTCTCTGGTTAATCCGGTAAATTATCCTTGTATTTAATTATCTGACCGCGCTAAACTATTGCCAAGTGTGAGAAGTATTTAAATTATGTCCTTAGTAGATTTAGCTAATACGAAAATTAGGGTAATTGGATGCAGTGCGGTGATGGCTGTGGGGCAGATTATTTCAAGTGCGATCGCCAATCCGGGAACTCAAGCAGCAGCAGGGATGATTGGTGGCCCGATCGCACTTGGCGGAGTTTCGATCTTAGCAGCGATTGCTTGTAGTATGGCTGAGACTATGGCCGCTGATGAACTGGCAAATCGGATGACGGAACGGTTGAGAAAAAATGCCAAGATTCTCGACAATCACGATTTGATTAAAGCGGCGGGTGAGGCGATCGGCTATATTTTGAGAGAAGTTGCGAAGTCGGATCAATTAATTGCGATCGCACGTAGCCAAAATTTGCCTTCTCCTGAAAGGGCTTTAGATCGATTAGCCCAAAAAACTCCCCAATACTGGCTGGATATTAACACGAGTACAGCCGATTTGTCAAGGGGTTTACAGATTTCCGAAGACCAGTTAACCAAGATTTTTTCTGCGGATGTCGAAGAGTTCGATCGAGTTACCGGATTGACACCAGCAGATTGGGCAAATTTTGTCAACGAATTCGCCGCCAGCGATCGCAAATCCTTCGATGCAGAAATTGTCGAATTTGTCTCGAATAAGCTTTATACAACATTCCCGAAAGCGTACCGCGAAGTGCTGAAACTGGATGCGGCGAAGGGAGGCGAAAAGTTTGCAGCGATGCTGTTGAATCTGCACCAAATTGCTTTGGCAGAATTGAGAAATTTGGGGCTGCAAAATGGGGAGATTCTGCAAAAGTTGGAGGCCGTGGCGACGCAGCAGCAGATTTGTCAAGTGATGGTGAAATTGGAGGCGATCGAAATTGGCATCCGCGACGATTTGGCGCAGATTCAGAATTTGCTGGAAAGATTTGTTGATATTTCCGCACCGAGATTGCCGCTTCCCTACGAGTGCGAAACGATTATTGCAGACCGGACTCAAGACTTTACCGGACGGCGATTTGTGTTTGCAGCAATTGCCGAATTTTTGCAGAACAATCGCAAAGGCTATTTTGTTTTAGAAGCCGATCCGGGTGTCGGGAAAAGTTCAATTATGGCGAAGTTAGTGCTGCTGCTGAAGCGGCGCTGTGTTGCTCATTTTAACTCGCAATCTCAAGGCATTGTCCGCGCCGATCAATTTCTGGAAAATGCCTGCACTCAGTTAATTCGACGTTATCAACTAAATTACCCGCAACTGCCGGAAAATGCGACGAGAGATGGCAACTTTCTGAGTCGATTGTTGGGGGAAGTCAGCGCTAAATTGGGCTGGAAAAAGTTGATTATTGTCGTCGATGCCCTGGATGAAGTGGATTCGAGTTTGCAGGGGCGCGGCAGCAATGTTTTGTATTTGCCAGATGCTTTGCCCGATAATGTTTATTTTATTGTCTCGAAGCAGCCGAAAACTCTGCCTTTGCCAAATCATCAGGTTTTTGATTTGATGCAGTACAGTGCAGAAAGTTTGGCGGATGTCAAGGTTTATATTGACAAACGCACCAGCAATAGCGCGTCTATTCAGAGTTGGATTAACCGTCAAAATTTGCAGCGAGAACAGTTTGTGGCGGCGGTGGCGGAAAAAAGCCAGAATAACTTTATGTACCTGCGCTACGTGCTGAATGATATCGATAGCGGCAAGTACAGCGATGTGAATTTGCAAGATTTGCCGAGGGAGTTGGAAGGATATTATGACAAGCATTGGGCGCGGATGGAAATGGCGATTAAAGATAAGGAATTGCGCCGCCGGAAGTTGAAGGTGATTTATTTGTTGACGAAAGTTCGCAAGCCTGTTTCCTGCGATATTTTGGCGGATTTTGCTGAGGAAGATGCTTTGGATGTGCAGGAAGTTCTCGATGATTGGGAACAGTTTCTGCGCCGTAGCGGTGATAGTCCTCCCGATTACAGTATCTATCATGCGAGTTTCCAAAGATTTCTGCATCGTATAGATGTGGTGCAGAAAGCTGGGGTGTCGCTGCGGGATATTGAAACGGCGATTTCTGATAATTTGTGGGAGGATTTGTACGGCGATGAGTAAGTTTAAAGAACGGTTGGGGAAATTGTCGCCGAAAAAGCGGCTTTATGCTTTGGAAACTCTGCCGGGGCATTTGGCGGAGAGTGTTCAAGGGGAACGGCTGCATCAGTTGTTGACGGATTTTGATTTTATTGAGGCGAAGTTGGATGCGGTGGGGGTTCAAGCGTTAATTGAGGATTACGATTTGGCGAGAGTTTCTGATGTTTTGCTGTCGGAGGGGCAAACTGAAACTTTGCGGTTGATTCAGGGGGCAATTCGGAAGTCGGCGCACGTTTTTGAGAAGGATAAAACGCAACTAGCTGGGCATTTATTGGGTAGGTTGCTACCTTCTGAAATAACTATGATTATAGATGAATCTAAGTATTTTTGGGAGTATTTACCATTAATTGCTAGGTTTTCCCCCCGTAAACCTGTCAAAAAAGTGACGGAAAAAATCTCGTCTCCTGATGACATTCAATCCATGCTAGAACAAGCAAAGCAGTCGAAAAATACTCCTTGGCTGCGGCCTTTGAGGGCTAATCTGGAAAGGGCAAATGAGGGTGCGCTGCGGACGCTGGCCGGTCATACTGACGGGGTAAAAGCAGTCGCGATCGCACCAGACGGCAAACGAGTGATTTCGGCTTCAGGGGATAAAACCCTCAAAATCTGGGACATCGACAGTGGCACTGAACTCAGAATTCTCACCGGTCATACTGACGAGGTATGGGGAGTAGCGATCGCACCAGACGGCAAACGAGCAATTTCGGCTTCAGGGGATAAAACCCTCAAAATCTGGGACATCGACAATGGCACTGAACTCAGAACTCTCACCGGTCATACTGACGGGGTATATGCGGTCGCGATCGCACCAGACGGCAAACGAGCAATTTCGGCTTCAGGGGATAAAACCCTCAAAATCTGGGACATCGACAGTGACAGGGAATTGAGAACTCTCACCGGTCATGCTGGTGTGGTAAAAGCAGTCGCGATCGCATCAGACGGCAAACGAGCGATTTCAGCTTCAAGGGATCAGAAAATCTGGTACGGGGATAAAATCTGGTACGGGGATAAAACCCTAAAAATCTGGGACATCGACAGCGGCAGGGAATTGAGAACTCTCATCGGTCATTTTGGTTCGGCATTATCAGTTGCGATCGCACCAGACGGCAAACGAGCGATTTCGGCTTCAGGCGATAAAACCCTGAAAATCTGGGACATCGACAGTGGCAGGGAATTGAGAACTCTCACCGGTCATACTGGTGTGGTACTTGCCGTCGCGATCGCACCAGATGGCAAACGAGCAATTTCGGCTTCAAGGGATCGCACTCTCAAAATCTGGGACATCGACAGTGGCAGAGAATTGAGAACTCTCACCGGTCATACTTATGCGGTAACAGCAGTCGCGATCGCACCAGACGGCAAGACGACAATTTCCGCTTCAAACGATAGCAACCTCAAAATCTGGGACATAGACAGCGACAGAGAATTGAGAACTATTGCTGGTAATATTCGGGAGGTATTATCAGTTGCGATCGCACCAGACGGCAAGACAGTGATTTCGGCTTCAAGGGATTACACCCTCAAAATCTGGGACACAGACACCGGTAGGGAACTGAAAGCTCTCATCGGTCATACTAACTTGGTAAAAGCAGTCGCGATCGCACCAGACGGCAAGCGAGCAATTTCCGGTTCCTGGGATAAAACCCTCAAAATCTGGGACATCGACAATGGCAAGGAACTGAGAACTATGACCGGTCATACTAAGCCGATAAATGCAGTCACGATCGCACCAGACGGCAAGACAGCTATTTCGGCTTCAAGGGATTACACCCTCAAAATCTGGGACATCGACAATGGCAGGAAATTGAGAACTATGGCCGGTCATACTGAGTCGGTAAATGCAGTCGCGATCGCACCAGACGGCAAGACAGCGATTTCGGCTTCAGACGATAAAACCCTGAAAATCTGGGACATAAACAGCGGCAGGGAACTGAGAACTATGACCGGTCATACTAGCGAGGTATGGGGAGTAGCGATCACACCCGACAGTAATACAGCGATTTCGGCTTCAAACGATCGAACCCTAAAAATCTGGGACATAAACAGTGGCAGGGAACTGAGAATTCTCACCGGTCATACTGACTCCGTATGGGGAGTAGCGATCTCATCCGACGGCAAACTCGCAATTTCGGCTTCAGACGATAAAACCGTGAAAATCTGGGATTTGCCTAGTGGGAAAGAGGTTGCTAGTTTCAACGGAGATTATGCGTTTGCTGGCTGTGCGATCGCCCCTGATGGAGTGACAGTTGTAGCGGGCGATCGATCGGGCCGGGTGCATTTCCTGCGATTGGAGGGAGTTAGCGGCGGGGGATAATCCAAGAAACCGGGTTTTTGCCCGAATCTGTGGGTTGTAGCGAAGTATTTCGGAAAAAACCCGGTTTCTGGGGCCCCCGCTACCCGCGATCCAAGAAACCGGGTTTTTGCCCGAATCTGTCGCTGTAACGAAAAATTGTCGTAAAAACCAGGTTTCTGGGGCCCCCGCTACCCGCGATCCAAGAAACCGGGTTTTTGCCCGAATCTGTCGCTGTAACGAAAAATTGTCATAAAAACCCGGTTTCTGGGGCCCCGCCTCCCAGCAAAGAAACCGGGTTTTTGTCCAAATCTGTGGGTTGTAACGAAAAATTGTCGTAAAAACCCGGTTTCTGGGGCCCCGCGATCGCATTTTTGGATTGATGGGCGATCGGGTTTTTTGTGGATGGGCGATCGCATTTTCACCATCAATTATTCAAACTAACTCTGACACTCTCAGCCGCCCTTCCATAGGTTCATACTCATCCTCCAAAAGCCAATACTGTGCCTCATCATAACTCTGACTAGAAAACACAACTTTATAACCCTCAGCCGGATCGTAAATGCGACAATTTCCCTCAGCATCACTGAGTAGCAAAAGCAGATAAGGAGGCGAAAGATTTGGATCGATCCATACCTCTGTAAACTCCCAATTATTCTTGACTAAATCGGCTTCTAGGGGTAACGTGGTATCGGTTTTCAGCATCAACTTTTATCTCTCCATAATAAAGTAAAAGATGGCTACCATCCGGGTCAACTCTATAACCAATTGATTCAACAAAGAACATACGATAACAATCGTAGCCGCGAATTCTGACAGAATTAGAAACAACTTTTCAGACCAAAGATACATAATTTCTGCTATACTCCCAACTACAGATATTCACAGCAGACACAGTTAGCGACACCAACAGCAGGGCGAAAACAATGGAAACAGTCGAAACAATAGAAACAATAGATACTCGCACGGAAACCCGCTACTGGGGTAGTGTTACAATCATAGACGCAGGCGATCGCTATAAAATCAATCGCATAGAACTCAAGCCAGGCCACCACATCAGCACCCAAATGCACTATCACCGCAGCGAACATTGGGTTGTTGTCTCCGGTACAGCGAAAGTTATCTGCGACGACAAAGAAACTATTTTGATGCAAAAACAGTCAACCTACGTTCCCATGAATACGCCTCACCGTGTGGAAAACCCAGGTGTGATTCCTCTGGTGATGATTGAAATTCAAAATGGTGAATACCTCGGTGACGATGACATCATCCGCTTTCCCCAAGATACTCACGAAGAAGATTAATCCTTGACAATTAAAAATGTAGGGGTAGTTTCTGAAGCATTGGTGTCAACTTAAGCCTGAAAGCCTTGGTATCTCTCGTTTATATCCTAGTCCAGATCCCCCTAAATCCCCCTTAAGAAGGGGGACTTTGATCGGACTCTTGTCCCCCCCTTCTTAAGGGGGGCTAGGGGGGATCTAGATTTAATAGTCAAACAGCAATCTGTGACTGGGTTTGAGCTTAAGTTGACACCTATGTTTCTGAAGCTACCCCTACATTTTTATATTAAAGTTATTAAACACGAGCATCTGATATCAGAACAGGCGATCGAGCTAGGGCAGTGCAGCATTCTTCAACTCTACATTCGCCATATTTGCATTTCTGAGATTAGCACCAGTCAAGTCCGAACCCACCAAATTAGCACCAGTCAAATTAGCACCAGTCAAATTTGCATCCCGCAGGTTGACTCCCAGCATATCCATTCCCGACAGACTCCCACCTCTGAGGCTGACATTGGCTAGATTCAACAATGACTGACGAACATTTTTGAGGTTTGCACCAGTCAAATTAGCACTTTCCAAATTAGCTCCGATTAGATTCGAGCTGCTGAGGTTGGCATTCTTCAAATTCGCAATCACCATACCAGCCAAATTCAGATTAGCACGGCTCAAGTCAGCCTGCTCCAAGTTCGCACCGTGCATCCTCGCAGCGATTAAACTCGCACCTGGTAGTTTGGCATTGCTGAGATTGGCTTTATTTAACTTGGCTTCATTGAGATTAGTACCGATCAAATTCGCCCCGCTCAAATCTGCCCCGCTCAAATCTGCCCCGCTGAGATCAATACCAGAAAGTTGCGCCCCTGTCAAGTCGCAGCCGGAACAACTTTTTGTTTCTAATAACTGCTTGACATCTCCTGGATTTTCGGCTTTCACTGGGGAGGTAAAACCGATCGCCATTAGTAACGCTGTAGCTGCCAAAATCTCAAACTTCATATGCCCACTCCCACCAAATCTCTTATTACTAATATAAGTGATTTTTTGAGAATTTTGAGCGATCGACCTCTTGAATAAACTGTGACAATCATCACCCAGTTGTGCACCAAAATATGCAATAATTACAGGGATGCCTGCACCTCGGAGTTATTGTAAACAATTATTGCTTTTTCAGGAACCAAAAGGGAAAAGCTTGCGTCGGTTCCAAGCTAACACCAGTGACGTTTTTTTGAGCAAAAGTATAATCTTTATCCTGCCAAAGAGGGATGAAAGGTACATCTCTACCTAGTATGTCTTGAAGTTCAGCAAAAATAGCCTTACGGATTTCGGGGTTTGGTTCTTTTCGCTGTTGGGCGATCAGTTGATTTGCCCGATCGCTATAATAAAACGAACCCTGACCCTGACTAGCACCCTTTTCGCAGCCCCCGGCGGCCGAACCCGTCGCACAATCTAAAAACGGCTGAATGTAATTGTCAGCATCGAAAAAGTCAGCATACCAATCTACCAACACCGTAGGATAAATCCCCTTCTCCACATTTTGAAACAAAGTGGGAGCTTCCACACTATTAACTTCAACCTGCATGATCCCGTCCATTTTGAGTTTAGCAAGCGCCTTGATGGTACTCGCCACTAAAGCTCTTTTTGTGGAACCCGAAGGATGCCAGATTTGCAGCACTAAAGGATTTGCGGCTGAGTATCCCGCTTTAGTCAATAGTTCCTTCGCTTTTGTCATGTTCGCATCGCCGTACAGTTCCTTAAAAACGGGCTTGTGAACATCAAAGGTAGTGGGAATCAGACTGTACAGTGGTTGTGCTTGTCCACGCAATACGCGATCGTTGATCAGTGGTCGATCGATCATAGCTGCGATCGCCTGTCTCACATCTATATTATCCAGGGGTTTAGACTTGATATTCAGCGTCATATAACTGACTGTACTGCTCTCAGCCGCGAATTCCTGCCATTTCCCCTTTTTTGCTCCCTCATCCAAGCTGCGAACTTGATCCGCATCCAGAGACAAATAAGCAACATCAACCGCACCAGTCCGAAAAGTATTAAACAAATTAGCCGAACTAGAAAGCAGCAACAAATCTATTCCCTGATTAGCAGGTTTTTCACCCCAATATTTATCAAATACCTCAAACTTCAGAGAATTAGTACCATATTTTGCCAATTTGTAGCGTCCAGTTCCCACAAAAGTATCTGGTTTAAATTTGCCCTCCCCAATTTCATAAGCTTTGGGAGAAATTGCACAAGTACCAGCAAATGTCAGCAGCGCCGAAAACGCAGCAAAAGGTTTTTTTAATTTAAAAGTTAGCTCATATTCGCCCGTTGCTTTCACAGATTCTACTGCATCGCCTAATAGGAAAGCTGGACGGCCGCCATTTTTGATAAACCGTTGCAAGGAAAACTCCATTGCTGCGGCATTGAACAGAGTATCATCGTGAAAAACAACGCCTTGACGCAAAGGGATGACATATGTTAATCCATCTGGGCTAATTTTCGGCATTGCTGTCGCTAAATCCGGGATTAACTTAGTAGTCCCAGACTCATAGGTGTAGAGAGTGTCGCCCAAATTGTGCAACAATTGTCCTGAGATAACTTCGTAGGCGTCGGCAGGGTCGATCGTCCGCAGTTTCAAGGTTGTGCCAATTGTAATGCGATCGTTCTGAGCATTGTCACTCGCGGAATTCACTGATTGATTCGTCCGCAGTCCGCAACTTGCCGTTAAAAAGCAGCAAAGACTGAACAGCGCTAGAACTTTAAGTACCCAAGGTCTTATAGATATTTTAGCTAGTAGGCGATCGGTTCCCATTGTCATTTTACGAAATAAGTCAAAATTATAGTCATAGCATTTTAGATCAAATCCAGTAGCATCGGAATTAATATTACCCCACAGCGGTAGGCGCGCGCCAAGCGTCGAACCATCAGGACAATGCCGTATCCCTACAATTTATCCCGGTAGGGACACGGCATTGCCGTCGATCGGGATTTTCTTATGTGGTTGATGAATTTTCATATCCTCAGCCGTAGAACTTTCACCCCGCAAAGCTCGGACAATTAATTGCATATTCTTAACCAAAAATGTGCTGGCAATTACTATACTAATTCCAAAATTAAAGCAGGCATGAGGCGCTGCAAATTCTTCAAAGATTTAGCTTGCCAAGCAAGAGATTTAGAGCCTTGTACGACCATTTGTACCCCAGCCTTTTTTCGCACCCCAATGACGAACTTCGACAGCATACTGATGCCTGAACTGTTCAAAAATTCTAACTGCTGCAAATTCAGAGTAATTTTACCCGCATCCCCATCTGCTATATCGCTTAGCAACTTGGCAATTGGCTGGTATTCTTCAGGCCCGCTCAGTCGTAGGGACCCTAAAAAACTCACCGTCGTTGTCTCTCGATCGTAGCAGATGCGGTATTGTTCTGTCTTAATTTCCATTTCGGCGAAAAAATCTCCTTAAACACGATCGATGCCAGCTCAGCTTATACTGCTAGTTGCACCATTGTTGTCACTGCAATCACTTCCGGGTCTTTTTGTACAGTCTCGAACTGCCAGCCCATCTTGGCACTATAGTCGTTGAGCATAGTCAGCAAGCCTAACCCAGAGCCGCTACAGTTTTCATCCGCAGCATTTTTTTCCAACTGATCAATATACATCTCGCTGGGGTCACAAGTCAGTAACTTCTGAATATAAGCCTGAAACTTCCCAACTGATAGCGGTGGAATACTGTTGGCAACTGAGAAGATCAGTGCGTTCTCCTCTAATTGCAGTTTAATATCGATCGGGTAGTGCGAATTTTCATCGTTAAACTTCATTGCATTTTCCAATAACTCATTAGCAATATAGCTAACCGCACTTTTAATCTCGGCTTGTCTTGTCAGTACCGAGTCATCGTCTTGATTCCCCGGAAAAAAAATCGTCAGGTAGTCAGCTAGGAAATCAGCCGACAAACCGTTGTTCCGCCACCGCTGCTTCAGAGGAATAGAACTAGGAGAAAATCCAATGATCAAGTATTCCTGGCTGGGAGTCGGCTCAATGAAATCACCGAAGGTTTGAATCATTTTGATTTGTCTATTGTCTGTTGTCATTGGTTATTGGTATTGATTATTGGTCTATTGTATGTTGTTATTTGTCATTTGTTATTTGTTATTTGTTAGTTCTTGGTGATAAGAACCAATGACCAATGCCCAATGCCCAATGCCCAATGCCCAATGCCCAATGCCCAATCCCCAATGCCCCATTAGCTATTTTTGTTTAAGAATTAACAATGTGATATCATCAAAAACCTTTTGTTCGCCGATGTGCGATCGCACATCATCAATTACAGCGTGCCTGATTTGTCCTGCCGTTCGCTGCCAGTTGATTTTTACTACCTCAATTAACCGTTCTAAACCGTAAAGCATTTTATCCATATTTTCAGCTTCCGTAATCCCGTCAGTGTAAAGCACTACCACATCTCCTGTATATAACTGCACCAGTTTTTCAGCAACAAATTCCGTAATATCTACATCCAGCCCGATCGGGAAACCCAGATCTATTGTATCAAACCGTTCCACAGAACCGTTACACCGCACTACAATCATTTCTTCGTGTTGCCCGCTCAATTTTAGCATTCCTGCCTCATAGTCCAACAAAGCAAGACTAGCATTTTTGTCAGATTTCATGCGTTGCACATTATCATAAATTGCCCGGTTGATAGCGCTTAAAAATCTGACTGGATCGGGTTCATTGTAAGCCAGCAAAGTCCGCACCGCCGTTTGCACCATAATCATTAAAACCCCACTTTCTAACCCATGTCCTGTGACATCGCCGATGCCAATCTTTACTCTACCATCTTGCTGAAGTACATCATAATAATCACCGCCTACTTCATCAGCAGATTCCATGAATCCTGCAATATCTAAGCCGATAACTGCCTTAAGTTCTCGGTCTTTCGGCAGCAGCATCTGCTGAATTTTCCGAGTAACGTCTAATTCGGCACTCATCCGCATATTTTCGGATTTTAGGCGATCGTTAAGAACAGTAATTTCTAAATTAGCATAAACTAATGCGTCAGCAATCTTGTTAAACGAACCCACAACTTGCCCTAATTCATCTTTGTTCTCCAAGATTATTTTGTGATTGAGATTCCCACTAGCCATTTTTTTTGAAGCTTCGTCAAGTACCAATACAGTTTCCATGACAGCCTGGTAAAAAGATACAAATACATAAGTCACTATTCCTAAACTCATTAACACTACAATAGAAATTATCTTTTTTTTGTTAACAAGATTATCAATTCGTCTTTTCAGTAAAGAGTCTAGTTCCTTGATCGTTTTGTCCCATAATTCAAAACTAGAATCCAGAAGTCGATCGCTAGCATCAATATAAGCATAATGTTCAATTAATACAGACGGGTAGTTCAGTTTATCCACTTTGCTAGCTAGCTGATCTGCAAGAAAGTTAAAGCTTTCTAAATCCAGGCTTAATTTGGCTTCCAGATTGCCATAATGATTATTTTTAAATGCAACACCCATATTAATTCCTAAAGCCGCATTAAGTTCTCTCAATTTGATTGAAAGACCAATAAATTGTGTTCTCTCATCTTGTGTAGCTTGTGTAGCATTGGAACGCAGGCTAATTCTTTCAGAAAGTATCCTAATCTCTGATAAAACTTTTTGTATTTCTGGGATCTTCAATAAAGTAGCATCCATCAAATAATAAGTATCTAAATCTGGATCTAATATGAGATTAGAAGAATCCCCAATATGACCGCTCAATGTATTAATATCTGCTCCTAAGTCTTGATATAAAAAATCATAAGTTTCTAAGCTAAACTCATCGCGACGATGTTTAAAATCTTGCCAATTATTATAGATTTTATTAAAATATTCAGCCCCATTTAATATGTTTTGGAGACTGTTATCCATATTTGCAATATTTTGAAATTTTGAGTCTATCTTAGCTTCTAACTCTGCCCTCGTCTCTGGCTGGTTTAGATTTGTATTTAAAGGTTGATAATCTAACAATTGAAGTTTCGGTATGTCTTGTCTCAACTCTCGCAAGGGGCGTAGGTATTGATTGCCTAAAATTTCCTTTTGGGCAAAATTTACCTGGCTGTTAATCTCGGAAATCAGTAGGTATATAACCAATGTTAACGGCATGGCAAAGAGAAAGCCAATCAGAGTAAATTTTTGGGGATAGCTCAGCCGATTCATTAAATTGATTCCCAAGGATGTTTTTTTCATGTTTGACACAGCTCATAAATATTTTACTAAAAAAGTAGCAATAGCTACTGATTTTTTTGAATGCTTGCTAAATGGGTCGATTTTTACGCAAAATAAGAGGTTTGGGAGCGATAAATATACTAGACATCTTCCATAATTATTGTGGAACAGGCATCCTGTCTGTTCTTAACAGGCTTTTTGGGAGATTTCTACTTAGGACTTAGGCAGGCGGGGTCTGAAACCCGGTAAAAAAATCGGCAACCAAAGTCTATATTTTAAGCAATTGGGGTTGATGAATATCAGTGCAAGTTTCCTGAAACACTAATCCAGACATGGTAGAAGAGAATACTTGCATCGCTGCAATTGTAATGTCAGTTCTTGACAAAGGAACCAACACTAACATTAGCAGTGTCTAAAGAAGTATGTATAGTTTACTGCTCGGTAGCGATCGCAAATTATGTGAAGTGAGGTGGAGGGCTTGTGATGAAACGAATTTCGGAAAATAACTCTCAAAACAGTCAAAACCAAGTCCAGAAGCAACCGAGTCCTTTGGTATTGGCTTTGGTGTTAACAGGAATTCTGGTATTGGAAATGTATCCGGCCTTAATGCACACGGCTGCGGCTCATGCTGGCGCACTCAAAAATTCCTTGACCAACCTGGAAAGCCAAGAGCATCCAAGGGTAAAGCAATTTCTCGCAGCGCCAGTTCTCGAAAAAATCAGCTATTCCGAATTTGCACTGAATAATTTAACTTCCGAGCCAGATAATTTGAACCAGGGTTCGCGCCAAAATGCCCTGAACCAATTGCCCGCTTCTATTATTGAGGCTGTTCGCCTGGATTTGTCGCGCCAAACTGGTATTGCTGCTAGACGGTTGCGAGTGACTGAATCGAGCCGCCAAAGTTGGCCGAACACTTGTTTGGGGCTAGCGAAAAGTGATGAGTTGTGTGGACAAATGATTGTGGAAGGTTGGCGGGTTGTGGTTTCTGATGGCCGTCAATTTTGGGTTTATCGTACCGATGCGAGGGGGAAAATCTTGCGTTTGGAAAAGAAAAAATGAATTTGGTGCTACACAAGAAAACAGGCAAGATGCCTGTTCCACATCAGGAAACACAATGAAACAGGCAAGATGCCTGTTCCACATCAGGAAATACAATGAAACAGGCAAGATGCCTGTTCCACAATAAATATGGTCGATGTCTATGGAATTTGTTTGTGGGGCGGGCTTCTAGCCCGCCTTTTCTGTCGCCTGTCTTTCGATGAGTCCGCCGCCGAGGAGTAGGTCGCCGTCATACCAAACAGCGGCTTGTCCGGGGGTAATGCTTAACTGCGGTTCGTCAAAAATCAACTTGACTCTGACACCGCTGGCATTTTCTGCTTGAGACGATTCTAGAGGAATTACTGTCGCGGGGACTGCTTGCGATCGATATCGAATTTGCACTTGGGCCCGAATTGGAGCGGTTGGCTGTGCTACAGAAACCCAATTCACTTTCTGGACATAGCACTCGGATTCTACTGCCAAAAGCCGATCGCCCACAATTACCCGATTCCCAGTAGCATCCAGTTCAATCACGTACAGAGGTTCCGGTGCCGCCACGCCCAGGCCCTTCCGTTGCCCGATCGTGTAGTGGTGTACGCCGTCATGTTGTCCGAGCACTCGCCCGTCCTTGTGAACAATGTCACCCTTTTTCGGAGCAATGTATTTGTCCAAAAATGCCCGCATCGAACCGTTACTTTCCACCAAGCACAAATCCTGACTTTCTGGCTTATCAGCAGTTGTCAAGCCAAACTCAGAGGCTATTTTGCGAGTTTCAGTCTTGGTAATTTCCCCCAAAGGAAACTCCGTACCTGCTAGTAAATCTTGTGTCAAATCGTACAAGAAATAAGACTGATCTTTGCCGGGGTCGATCGCCCGTCGCAACTGAAAGCGATCGGTGTCAGCATTGTAAGTAATCCGAGCATAGTGGCCCGTCGCAATTTTTTCAATTCCTAGCTCTTCGTGAGCGTATTTGAGCATCGGGCCGAATTTAACAGTTTTATTGCACTGCGAACAAGGCAAAGGCGTAATTCCTGCACTATAACCATCCACCAAAAAATCCACAATACTTGCCTGAAAAACCTCGCGACTGTCCACAATGTGGTGGGGAACGCCCAACTGTTCACAAATTTTAGCTGCATCGACCATACCTTCAGAGCAGCATTGACCTTTGCCTTTCATCAGCCACAGGGTTAAACCCACCACTTCATATCCTTGATGGTGTAAAATTGCGGCTGCTGCGGAACTATCGACCCCGCCGGAGAGGCCTACAACAATCTTGTTCATGATTGGGAGAAAACTTGCTATTTTACTGGTACTTCGTTCGATCGAGCTAATTTAGTATAGTACATAAATACTACAAGCTACCACTGCTGCTGTTAAGTGAAATTTTAACACTGAATTATGACTATTGAAAAGTTTGTTGTTACCGCAGACCAAATGCGGCAAATAGAAGCCAGAATCTTTGCCGCTGGAATGCCCGTAGCAGCTTTAATGGAAAAAGTCGCCGGACTGCTTGCTAGACGCATTCAGGCGCTTGTGAAGGAAGAAGGAAGAGGGAAGAAGGGAGAGGGCCCTTCGATTACGCTGAGGGTACAAAAAGGGATGAGGGATTTGGTGATCTAGGAGATGAGTCTGAATGGGGAAATATTGGCAATTTTCAACTTCCTGCGATCGGTGTATTGGTTGGGCCTGGACACAACGGCGGCGATGCTTTGGTTGTTGCTCGCGAATTGCACTTTCAAGGATTCCCAGTATTTGTCTATTGTCCCTTTTCTAAACTGAAAGAGTTAACAGGCTGTCACGCTGAGTATTTGCGTTCTTTAAACATTCCATTTTTTGACACAATTGAACCGTTGAAAAACTGCGATTTGTTCATAGATGGTTTGTTTGGATTTGGGTTGGAACGCGAAATTAATGCTCCTGTCAGCACTGCGATCGATGAAATAAATCAGTTAAATAAACCTGTTTTTAGTATTGATATTCCGTCGGGAATTCATACTGATACGGGAGAAGTTTTGGGGACAGCAATCCGAGCTACTCATACATTTTGTTTGGGTTTGTGGAAATTGGCATTTTTGCAAGACAGAGCATTAGAATATGTCGGTACATCGGAGTTGATTGATTTTGATATTCCCTTGGCAGATATTGTGGCGATCTTGGGCGATTTTCCGGCAGTACAACGGATTACCAAAGCATCTGCAATTCAGTCTTTGCCATTACCCCGATCGCCAATTGCTCATAAATACACCAACGGTCATCTACTAATTATCGCAGGTTCAGCCCGGTACAATGGAGCCGCAATTTTGTCAGCATTGGGAGCAAGAGCAAGTGGCGTGGGAATGCTGTCAATTGCTGTTCCAGAATCGATGAAACCGATGTTGAGCAATCAGTTACCGGAGGCGTTAGTAATAGGATGTCCAGAAACGTCCAACGGTGCAATTAAGGATTTGCCAGTAGGAATTGATTTGGGTATCTATGATGCGATCGCGTGCGGGCCTGGTCTGACACTGGAAGCGGCAATTGCGGTAGAATCTGTATTGGAGTGCGATCGACCTTTAGTTATAGATGCCGACGGTTTAAATATCCTCGCTCAACTTGGCACTGTTCCCATTTTGTCGGAACGCTCAGCATTAACTGTGATCACGCCTCATCCAGGGGAATTCAAGCGTTTATTTCCCGAATTAGCTGACAAAATGGGCGATCGCATTGCTGTAACTCAGCAAGCGGCTCAGCTCACAGGTGCTGTCGTATTGTTGAAAGGAGCCAGAGTTTGTATTTGTTCTGTCGATGAGGGCGATTCCCTACGGGATAGCTACGCTTCACGTACCATCACTTACCTCAATCCCGAAAGTACCCCAGCCCTCGCTAGAGGCGGCAGTGGTGATGTTCTGACGGGTTTGTTGGGTGGTTTGATCGCAAGTGCGTTAGCGAAGCCCTCGAAGAGGATCGGCCGCAAATCCCCCCCAAAATCAGTAGTAGAAACAGCAGTTTGGTGGCACGCTAGAGCCGGAATAATGGCCGCAAAAGAACGGACAGAATTAGGAGTAGATGCCTTTACTTTGACACAGTATTTAATCCCAGCTTTGCGGGAATTTTATTAGCAAAGTCGGACACGGCATTGCTCGATTAACAGGCAAGATGCCTGTTCCACAAGAAAATTCAATCTTTGTGAAACAGGCCTTAAGAACAGGCAAGATGCCTGTTCCACAAGAAAATTTAATATTTGTGGAATAGGCCTTAAGAACAGGCAAGATGCCTGTTACACAAAAAAAATTAATCTTTGTGGAACAGGCCTTAAGAACAGGCAAGATGCCTGTTCCACAAGCAAATTTAATCTTTGTGGAACAGGCCTTAAGAACAGGCAAGATGCCTGTTCCACAAGAAAATTTAATCTTTGTGGAACAGGCCTTAAGAACAGGCAAGATGCCTGTTCCACAAGAAAATTTAATCTTTGTGGAACAGGCCTTAAGAACAGGCAAGATGCCTGTTCCACAAGAAAATTTAATCTTTGTGGAATAGGCCTTAAGAACAGGCAAGATGCCTGTTACACAAAAAAATTTAATCTTTGTGGAATAGGCCTTAAGAACAGGCAAGATGCCTGTTACACAAAAAAATTTAATCTTTGTGGAATAGGCCTTAAGAACAGGCAAGATGCCTGTTACACAAAAAAATTTAATCTTTGTGGAATAGGCCTTAAGAACAGGCAAGATGCCTGTTACACAAAAAAATTTAGTCTTTGTGGAACAGGCATCTTGCCTGTTCGGAAAAGGCAAATCCTAAATTAGCCCTTGATAAAATGTTCCAATTTATGAGCCATCTTCTCAACAATTCCCTCCGAAGTAGGTGAGGCCGATGCTTCCGCTTCAATCCGCTTAACAGCATCCTCTGGCAGATTCAGCAACTGCACTAATTTTTGATAAGCTGCGGCTTCTTCAGCATTAATTTTTGGTTCATCGGGAGTGCGAGAACTAGATGCAATCACCTCATAGCCAAGTTGTAGCACCAATTCCTTTTCCTCCTGACTTTCTAGTTGGTGAATCAACTCATCGAGGGGAATATTTTGCATAACGTAGTCGCGGAGTTCTTGTTGCAATTGTTGCCCATCCACATCGGCGACAAACAAACTGCAAAAGCGATTCAGCATTAAATTGACTTCTTCTGTTGCTAATTCTCCGTCAGCCCATGCCATATAAGCAACAATTCTCAACAGGTTCATCTGGCGGGGCGTAATTGATGGAGGAGGTGGGGTTTGCATAAAATTTCTTAGTTGTTGGTTGTTATTAGTTGTTTGTTATTTGTTAGTTGTTATTGGTTATTAGCTAATGGTAACTAACAACTCCTAACAGTCAACAGTCAACAGTCAACAGTCAACTAACAACTAACTACTAACAATCATGTCACAGTTTCGATAGAGGAACTCCCAGCCATCCAGTAAAGTTTTGTTTCTGAATAGAACTTGGCTGTTCCACCGGGACAATCTGGTAGTGGCCTGGCCGCGGCGGGGCGAGAGTAACGCGACAAGTCCGTAGTTCATCTTGGTGAAAGACTGTCACCTCGATCGCGTCTCCAGACCGATAATCCTTCAACCTCTCGCCCGCTTGTTCTGAATTTACCCGAAAACCGTCGATCGCCAGCAACTCGTCCCCAGCGTCAATTCCTGCCAACTGTGCGGGAGCTCCGACTTCGACAAATTTAACTATTTCTCGACCGTTTTCCACTCCCAAAGTCCAACCAAGGCTAGGAATTTCGTTAGTTTGATCGATCGCAATTTGCAGTCCAAAAGGTTCCAGATATTTGTCATAAGGCAACTCATCCTTCCCGTCAATATAGCGCGCCAAAAAGTCACTCAAATCGACACCAGCAACAGATTCAATTACAGCTTGCAACTGTTCTGGAGTAAAACCAATTTCTGATGGTAATGAATTAATCCCAGTTATTGTATCACTTCCAGATTTATTTGACCCGTTGTTTTGAGCAAAATTAGCCTGACCAAATTGCTGCCACATCAAACGCATCACATCATCAAGCGATCGCTCATTGCCGTGTTTTGCCCGAATCAACAAATCCAGTAAAAACGAAACTACTTCCCCTTTTAAATAATAAGAAATTTGCGAATTATCACTATTACTATCCCTGCGGTAAAGCTTAATCCAAGTATCCCAACTCGACTCACTTGCAGATTGCACGTTGCGCCCCGGAGTCGTTTGCAAGCGAGTGATTTCCTTAGCCAAACCATGTAAGAAACCCTTCACGCCGCAGAGACCTGAGCGAAAAGGAATTACTAAATCGTAATAACTGGTTGTGCCTTCGGAAAACCACAAAGAAGGAGTATAATTTTCTTGTTCGTAATCAAATACTTCTAGAGCTTTCGGTCGGATGCGCTTGACATTCCAGAGGTGAAAAAACTCGTGAGCCACCAACTGCATAAAGCGATCGTACTTGTCCCTATTCCGAAAACCAAAACGCGGATAATTCAGAGTGCAACTATCCTTGTGTTCCAAACCCCCAAAACCAGACCCCGACAAATGTAGCAAAAATACATAACGCTCGTAGGGCAAACCGCCGAACATTTGGGCCTCGACTTCGATCACTTTTTTGATGTCTCGAATCACCGATTCCGGTTCTAAATTGCCTTTCCCCCAAATCACTAGCTGATGGGTTTTTCCCATCACTTCAAAATCGTAGACATCGTGACAGCCAATCTCAAAAGGACTGTCTACAAGAGTATCAAAATCCGCAGCAGCGAAAGTATTTTCTTCCCCATAAACTGCGGGCAAAGTAGTAACAATTCGCCATTCCGGTCGCGGTGGCACAACTTTTATGGTGTAACAATTCTGCTCAAATCCCGGCAAGAAAAAACACAGAGCTGCCGGATTGAAATAACCGTGAGTTGAATCTAAATGATTGGTTCGCACTGTCAGTTCGTTAGCAAAAATCCGGTAATTAACTGTTACATCAGAAACCGAATTAGTCTCGATTTGCCAGTGATTTTTGCTTTTTTTACTCCAAGATAAAGCTCGATCGCCCGTAGTAGTCGATCGAAAATCTTGCAGGTGTTTGGCATACTCTCGAACCAAGTAAGAACCGGGAGTCCAGACTGGCATTTTTAAATCCATCACCGACTCTGACCAACCTTGCACGCGCAAAGTCACTTCAAACAGGTGAGATTCAGGATTGGGCATCGCCACCGAATATTCAATTTTCGGTGCTATTAGTTGCGTTGGAATGTTCGTAGCAACGGACGAGGTATCTAAAGAAGTGACATCAATCATTGATTTGCTAAATTAATCAAGTGTTTGAGGTTGATCAAATGGATAGTTTGGCGTTCTGGATCGACACCGATCCAGCCTTTGCTATCCAGTTTTTCCATAATTTTGCTGGTTTCATCTATGCCGATCTCTGTCACATCAGCTAAGTCTTGATAAGGGATATTAAAGATATCTTTGCCTTGTGCATTTTTCTGACCGTAGTTTTCTGCCAGCTCGACTAAAGTATTTGCTAGTTTAACCGCTGGCTGGCGATTGCGGAGTTGATAGCGGAGATTTGTTTGGCGGAGTCGCCGTACCATCAGTTGCAGCATTCGGTGGTGCAATTGCGGATCTTTGAACAGGGTTTGGATAAATCGCTGGGCGGTAACGCTGATTAGTCGCACGGGCGATAAAGCAAGTACGTCATTCGATCGCGGAGATTCGTCAAGAATCGCCATTTCGCCGAAGAATGCACCCCTACCCAAAATAGCCATCGATATGGCTCGATCGCCAGACAGGTGCCGAACTTTGACCCACCCGGACACTACAAAGTAAATAGCGTTACCCCAAGAATCTTCCATCAAAACGGCTCTACCTGCGGGATACTCGTGTTTGACGGCATTTGATAGTAGCCCTCCCAAGGTTTCTGGGTTAGCACCCTTAAACAGGGGGAAAAGCTCACTGAAAGCTTCTGTCTTCATGCAAATTCGCTGAGGTGGGAAATATGATTAGGCGATAGCAAACAGCTAGGGAACGATCGCTGCTTGAGAAAAAAAATCATCTATTGTTCCTTTAATTGATCATAAGGGTGCTGAGGCGCGGTTCACGCAAAATCCACAGATTCTTTCAAACTCAACGGGTTTGCAATCCTTCCACTGCTATGCGAACTTTCGCCAACAGACATTCTATGTACTCCGGCTGACCGATCGCGATCGTCTGAGAGTGGGCCAGAGACTCCGAATTCAGAGCATCAGGTGTCCACCTCAGAGGTTGACCTTGCAAGTCGCAGCAGACTAATCCGGCGGCTTTTGCTAGGGCTAAAGGGCCTGCGGTATCCCACACTTTCACTCTACCGTTGAAGTACAGGTACAAACCGGCTCGACCGCTAATGACTTCGAGAACTTTTAAGCCAAAGCTACCGAGGGAATAAAACTCCACACCGGGTATCATTTGAGCGATCGCCAAACCATAGTTTTTCTGGTCTTTGTCTCCCAAAATAATTTTACAACTATCTGCTGTCGGGGCTGTGGATTTGTGAATGGCGATCGCACTTGGTTTCGAGTCTCCAAGGGTTTGGAACAATCCCCAATCTTTCCCCCCAAAGTACATTTGGTCAAAAGCCGGGGCGTAAATCCAGCCTGCGATCGGTTCCCCATCTTGTAGCAGTCCTACCATCACGGCGTAGTGGAGTTTTCCCTGAATAAATTCTGCGGTGCCGTCAATGGGGTCAATGCACCAAAGCCGTCGGTAATTACCTAAGTATGCTGCTCTAGAAGCCACATTTTCCTCAGTAATTATACCGTCTTCAGGAAACAACGCAGAAAATGCTGTTAATAGCTGTTGGTCTAGGAGGCGATCGATACTGGTCACATAGTCATCCGGCCCTTTCTCGGAAACTTCAAAGGGTTCTGCTGCAAGTTTTTGAGCTAGTTGACCGCACTTTCGCATGGTCGATCGAATTTTTTGGTCTTGGTCAGGAGAAATATACATGATATCAAGTTTGGTTGAGTGCTCATAATAGTCTACGGGTATTGGGCATGGGGCATGGGGCATGGGG
>NZ_NXIB02000056.1 GCF_002412335.2 Tychonema bourrellyi FEM_GT703 | reverse complement strand
TCCCCTTATTAAGGGGAGGGAGTAAGAAGTTCACAAATGATTTAGGATTGCTATACGATCGCGGGTGATATCCCGTGTAAGGTGCGTCGCTTGCTATATCTTGGATATAACTTGCAGATTACAGATGGCGACGCACCCTACAAACTAGGATGTTGAGTAGAAAAATCAGATCGTATAAAAGCTGTTTTTTCAGTAATTATACTGAATGACAAATACAATTATGTCTTAACTTGTGACGAATGGATGAACAATGATTAATATCACTTCTGGTTGCACCTAAGCATGATTGTTTACTACTTGAACAATACTGATGCAACCGGAAACTATATAAAAAAGATGATCTCGATTTATGATGATTATTTACGCTGTCGTCTATATATGTTAAAAATCGGCTTTTTATAAGGCTGAATAAACGAGCCATCCTTTTTCCGGATCGAAGTTATTGAGGATGAAAGTTAAGTATATCGATTAAGTAGGTGCAAGCAATTACAAGATTTAATCAGGGCCAATAAAGCCTTCATATGCTTGTTGGGCGAGCAGTTTGGCAGTATTAGCATTTTTGCTTGATTTGTTTGCACCTACTTATGACGACGCTTTTCTAGTAGTAACCGATCGCCATCAAGAAAGCTCAACTTTTGGTTTTCGGTTACTTCTAATCCTTAATCACTCATCATCACGAGAAAAACTATGGCTACTCCATTCAATGGTTCTTTGGGTCAAACGACTAATTTCAGCACCATCAATGACCTGATCGCAAAATGGGCTACTGCTTCCCAGAATAAAGGCATCAAACTGTCTGGGATAGCTGTTGATGGCGTGGAAACTGACTATCTTAATCCTACTGCGATCGGCAATCTCACTTTGGCAACGAACGTAAACCCTCAAAGCTGGTTAAGTTACGGCAGTACCGGTGGTATTGGTGTCGCATCTGCTTATGATGGTTGGTTCACCGATGTCAATAAAGTTCGGGCAGAAATCAATCATAACCCCAATACTAATCAATCTCAGGCGCTGAAGGTGAAATGGGCAGATAACCAAGATGTGACTAGCGCCACGATCGACCTAAGTTCATTGAGCGTCAAAACAGCTCCTGGAGTGGGCGATCAAGGTAATGAAGTTGGTTTGCTGCAAGTCTTCAATAATGGGGTTTTGGTACCGACTAGCAATTTTACTTTCACTCGTCTCAACGCTCCGATCGCACCAAAGCCCCTGTCTGTGTCTGCAAATGGAGTGACTTTTACAGGCGATCGCAACGATGGTAGTTTCAAATTCAAGGTAGAAGCAAAGCCTAACACAGGCGCTGCTTTTGACGAACTACGGTTCTCTGCCAAAGCCTATGATAGCCCAACTGCTGCCTACGCCAACACCCCTACCCCATTCAAAGACGATAGTTCCGACTACCTAGTGCGGAACATTCAATATCAAGGCATTGATGTGACTCCAACTCCGACGCCGACTCCAACGCCTGCAAGTGTCTTCCAGTTCGAGCAAGGAAGTTACACAGTCAATGAAGGCGGCGTGGCTACGATTAACGTGACTCGCACAGGTGGTACGGCGGCTGCATCAATTAACTACGCTACTGTTAACGGTTCCGCCAAGGCTGGTGGGACAGCACCCGACTACACTGTGGCGGCGGGAGCGTTGAATTTTGCTGCGGGCCAAACTAGCGCTAGTTTCACAGTGACGGCTTTGAACGATTTGATTTTTGAATCGCCGGAAACTGTGAATTTGGTGCTTAGCGGTGGCAATATCGGCAGTAATCCGTCTATTTTGACGATTAATGATGTGGTGCCAACTCCGACACCAACTCCGACTCCGACACCTGGTCAAAACACGTTTTCCTTCAGTGCGGCTGCTTACAGCGTCAACGAGGGTAGCACTGCGCCGATTACGATTAATCGGAGTGGCGATCTTTCGATACCGGCTACGATTTTGTTCACCACTGGTGACGGTACTGCTCTGGCTTCTCAACCGGATTACATCGGTGTGGTTCAACCGGTCACTTTTGCACCCGGACAAGCTAGCGCACAAGTTCCGGTTCAAACTTTATTTGATAACCTCATAGAGTCTAATGAAACTGTGAATTTGTTCTTAAGTGGTGGCACTTTGGCAAGTCCGTCAGCGGCGGTTTTGAGTATTGTTGATACTACTGCTGTGCCTCCAACTTTCTTCTCTTACGGTTCGTCTCCTGGTGCTATTGCTGATGGTGCTGCTGGAACTTTTACGATTAATCGGACTGGTAATACTTCGGTTTCGGCTGCGATCGACTTTTTGATTGTTGCTCCTGGTGGCGGTCAACCTGTGAACAATGTAGACTTCAACATTGCTGGTGCATCTGCTCTGAATCCGAATGGTGGTTCAGTGAGCTTTAATCCTGGTCAAACTAGCGTTACTCTGACGATGAATAATCCTGTTGGTTTGACTCGTGGGGTGGTGAATTTAGGCTTTGGCGCAGGTCCGATCGGCGCTCCGGCATCGACTGCAATTACTCTGCTTTAAGATATAGAGGACACGGCAGTGCCGTGTCCCTACCCCAGATTAATTGTAGGGACACGGCAGTGCCGTGTCCCTATTCTATTCCATCAATTATGCTAAAGTCTTGTGGTTCGATCGCACTAACTCCCACTCCACTCAAAGCAGCCAGAATCTGACCTGTATTGGCAATCTTAATTAAGGTACGATTGTTTTCTTGGATGATGGTGAGGCGATCGAACTTTAAGCCATTTGTTAAAACTAGCAAGTCTTCGCTTTTGGTAAAATCAGTAATTACATCGCTACCTTTTGCTGGATTTAATAAAAAGTAATCCCGTCCGATTCCACCTTGCAGCGTATCGTTATAAATATATGATTGAATTGAAAATTCTAGATTTTACTATTTAATTATTTTTGTGTCAAGTAATTTTTCAATATTTATTACAAACTACGAGACTTAAGATTGACTACCTAACAATTCTTCAGCAACCAATCCTTTCTGAATAGCAAGTACAGCAGCTTGAGTGCGATCGCGCACTTCCAACTTTTGCAAAATCGCATGAACATGAACTCGCACAGTCCCCGGAGCAATGTACAATATTTGAGCAATTTCCTGATTACTTTTCCCCCCCGCAACCAAAGCTAAAATTTCCTGTTCCCTCGGAGTCAGCGGATTCTCCAAAATATCCGATTTCAACCCCAATTTAACAGGTTCAGGATTCGCAAAAACAGCCCGAATCTCCGCAGTCGCCGCCCTATCCCACCACGAAGCCCCCGCCGCTACCGATCGAATTGCTAACACCAAATTTTCCGCAGCAATTCCCTTCAGACAATAGCCCTGAGCACCAGCAGCAATCAATCTTTCAATCAACGACTTTTGCGAATGAGATGTTAAAATTAAAACCGGAATTCCTGGATGTCGCTGTTTAATTTGGCGGCACGCTTCAATCCCCCCAATTCCCGGCAAACCCACATCCAGAACAACCACATCTGGCAAATGTTCCTGAGTCAACTCTACCGCCGTTTCGCCATCTTCAGCTTCCGCAATTACTTGCAAGCAACTTTCTTGCTGCAACCGCGTTTGCAGCCCTAACCGAAACAATTCATCGTCTTCCACTAACAGAATTCGCAAGGGATAAGCTGGTTTCATTTCTCTGGGATCGCAGGGAGTCGGAATCCAAATAAAGCACCATGTGGCAATTTATTTTCTGCCCAAATTATACCGCCGTGCGCCTCAATAATTTGGCGAGACAAGTATAACCCCAATCCCGATCCTTTGGCTTGCCGATCGCCATTTCCTTGATAAAAACGTTCAAACAAGCGCGGCAGTTCGTCTGCTGTAATTCCCAATCCGCTATCTAGGACTTTTACCACTTGATAACTTGAATAAAATTCCATGACCACTTCCACTCTACCACCGCGAGGAGAATGATTGATCCCATTTGTCAGCAAATTAGCAAAAACACGCTGAAGTTGCACAGCATCGCCATTTACCCACAAAGAGCGTCGGAAATCTGACTCTCCGTAACTCATATTAATATAAACCCGGCGCGCCGCAGATAAATCGATGAGAGTTGCAATTACTTCTTCTGCCAAAGTCGCTAAATTTACGGGCGAAAGTTGCAGTTTTAAACCTTCGGTATCATTACGGTAAACATCCAGCAGCGTTTCCACTAATTGTAATGTCATTTTGTGCGATCGCGCCATTGTTTCGAGCACTTTTTGCTGATTGGAAGTCAGATCCCCAAATTTCCCCTGTTTAAAAGCTTTAATAGTTTCGATCGCACCCAGCATTGGTGTTTTCAAATCGTGACTCAAAGTAGACACAAAATCTTCTCGGATGCTAGCTAACTGCTGCTGCGACTGCAATTGCGCTTTGGCGATCGCGATCGCCTCTTGGTACTGCTGATTGCGATCGCTCAGATATCCCGTCACCCCCAAAGCCATCACACCAATCGCTCTATTTGCAACAGTCGATAGGGCAATCTTTTCTCCATAAGGAACAAACAAACTTAACAGCGTCAATGCTGCTGCTACCAGCGTAATTTGTAACTTTCCCAACCGACTCAGACGCGAATTTGCGATTAAAATTGGCCCGGTGTACAAATATCCAAACAAATACTCCGAAGGCATAGTAAATTCTAGTGCTGCGACAGTCGCAAATAAAATTGCGATCGACCATCGCCCCCGCAAATACTTCTCCTGAATCGTCAAGTTTTCTTTAATTTTAAATAAGCCGTGTAACATCTTTATTCATCCATTTTATATTTATATTTACACTCAATTTCCTGCCTATACTTAGGAATTTTCCATCTATAGCAATTCTAAATGAGTCGTAAAGATTTTCACCCCACCCCAACCCTCCCCTTATTAAGGGGAGGGGGTAAGAAGTTCACAAATGATTTAGGATTGCTATATTGTGACGCAAAACTAGAGTGTTTAGACAGCATCTATATCTGCAAGTATAGACAATACTCAATGTCTAAACATTGGTCTATTCGTGGAAGTATATAGCAACCCAGCCTAATTTGTAAACGACAACTTATACCTGCGGGCTAATTATCAAAAACCCTAACTTCAAGTATATTGATTGCTAAAAGTAGATTGCACTTTCAAGGAAGTATTGGCTCAATTATGCTTGAAGGATTCATTCAAATCGCATTAACACTAATCATCGTAGTAGCGATCGCCCCTGTTTTTGGCAACTACATGGCGCGGGTATACATGGGAGAACCAACCATCCTCGACCCCGCGATTAAACCTGTAGAACAATTCATCTATACCGCCAGCAATATTCGATCTTCGGATTCAATGACAGGTTGGCAATATGCGCGATCGGTATTCTACAGCAATGTAGCAATGGGCATATTTGTTTTTTTGATTCTCATGTTTCAGGGATGGCTGCCTTTAAATGCCACCGGCTTAGGCGCACCCACCTGGGATACAGCCCTGCACACAACTATCTCATTCCTCACCAATACCGACCAACAACATTACTCCGGCGAGACAACATTTACTTATTTATCCCAGTTAACTCTAGGCTTTTTAATGTTTACCTCAGCCGCCACTGGTTTAGCAGTAGGCATTGCCTTTATTCGCGGATTAACAGGTAGACCCCTGGGCAATTTTTACATCGATTTAATTCAATCAATCACCCGTATTTTGCTACCACTTTCGTTAATAATTGGTTTACTTCTACTAATTTGTGGCGTACCAGAAACCCTAGCCGGGCCAGCAGTTGCCACCACCTTAGAAGGTAGCACCCAAGTAATAGCTCGCGGCCCAGTAGCTCACTTTGAAAGCATCAAGCAACTCGGAGAAAACGGTGGCGGATTTTTTGCCATTAACTCCGCTCACCCCTTTGAAAATCCCAACCCTTTTACTAACCTGCTAGAAACAATAGCAATGGTTTCAATTCCAGCAGCACTCATTCACACCTACGGCATATTTGCCAACAATAAAAAACAAGGGTGGTTGATTTTTGGGATGGTTCTTGGTATCTATATTTTCTTGATTAGCATTACAGCAGTCGGCGAATTTCAAGGCAATCCTCAAATTAATAATTTCCTGGGTTCCGTACAGCCAAATTTAGAAGGAAAAGAAATTCGATTCGGCTGGGCAGAAACTGCACTTTGGGCTGTGACGACAACAGGGACAATGTGCGGAGCTGTCAACGGAATGCACGATTCTCTGATGCCTCCCGGTAGTTTTGCTACTCTGTTTAACTTATTTTTGCAAATTGTTTGGGGCGGACAAGGAACTGGAACAGCTTACTTATTTATCTACTTAATTTTGAGCGTATTTCTCACAGGATTGATGGTGGGAAGAACGCCAGAATTTTTAGGGCGCAAAATTGAAAAACGGGAAATTGTTTTAGCTAGCGTTGTCCTGCTAATTCACCCGATCGCAGTTTTAATCCCCGGTGCAATTGCCCTCGCCTTTCCCGACAGTTTGAGCGGCATCAGCAACCCCGGATTTCACGGCATTTCCCAGGTGATGTACGAATATGCTTCCGCCGCAGCTAACAACGGTTCTGGCTTTGAAGGATTGGCAGACTCTCAACCAGCATCTAGTGGAATTTGGTGGAATTTAAGCACCTGTTTTAGTATGCTGTTGGGACGGTATGTTCCGATTGTTGCCCTGCTGCTTTTAGCTGACAGCATGACGAACAAACAACCAGTACCAGAAACAACAGGTACTCTCAGAACAGATTCAATTTTGTTCACCAGTGTCACCGCAGGAGTAATCATAATTCTGGGCGCGCTGACTTTTTTCCCAGTTCTAGCTTTAGGGCCAATTGCCGAAGGATTTGAAATTAGCAGCGCTAAGTTGGAAACCGCACCGATAACTGCGCCTTCACCTTTAGCAACTCCTTCACCTTGATCGGACTTACGCATGGGGCTAGAAATCGGTTTTTTTTACACAAATACTCCGTTGTGACCCATAGATTTAGTAAAAAACCCGGTTTCTTTAATCCCTAATCCCTAATCTAAAATCTAAAATCTAAAATCCAAAATCGATATGGCTTCTTCCAATACCCCCGATTCCCAAAAATCCCGTCGCGGAGGTTCTCGCGAGTCCCGCCGACACACGCCGAAAGCAAACACCAAAGGTCTTTATGAAAGAGCTTTCAAACAAGCTTTTGTCAAACTAGATCCGCGAGTAATGCTGAAAAATCCAGTAATGTTTGTGGTCTGGGTTGGCACAATTGTGACTGCATTGTTGACGATCGATCCGAGTCTTTTCGGACCGGTTCCAGGTAAAAATCAGGTGATTTTCAACGGTTTAGTCACCTTCATTTTGTTTTTCACTTTGGTATTTGCTAATTTTGCCGAAGCGGTAGCAGAAGGGCGCGGTAAAGCCCAAGCAGACGCACTGCGATCGACCAAAGCAGACACCACAGCCCGCAAACTCCTCCCAGACGGTTCCACACAGGAAGTAAGTTCCACCTCCTTGAGACGGGGCGACCAAATAAAAGTGCTCGCAGGCGATGTCATTCCCGCTGACGGCGAAGTGATCGCAGGTGTCGCATCTGTAGACGAATCTGCAATCACCGGGGAATCCGCGCCGGTGCTCAAGGAACCAGGTTCGGACGTCGCCAGTTCTGTTACCGGCGGGACACGCATCCTTTCCGACGAACTGACGCTGCGGGTGATGGCCGACCCCGGCAAGGGGTTTTTGGACAGGATGATCGCGCTGGTGGAGGGCGCTGAACGCACGAAAACGCCTAACGAGATCGCGCTGACGGTGCTGCTGGCGGTGCTGACGCTGGTGTTTTTGATTGTGGTTTCGACGATTCCGCCCGTCGGAAATTACGTCAAAACCCCAGTGGGCGTGGTGACGCTGATTTCGCTGCTGGTGGCGCTGATTCCGACGACGATCGGCGGTTTGTTAAGTGCGATCGGGATTGCGGGAATGGATCGCGTGGCTCAATTTAACGTGATAGCGACCTCTGGACGAGCGGTAGAGGCTTGCGGCGACGTAAATACGCTGATTTTGGACAAAACGGGGACAATCACGCTAGGCAACCGTTTAGCTGAGGAGTTCATCCCAGTAAACGGTCATTCGCTGGAAGAAGTTGCCAGTATAGCTCTGGCTGCAAGCCTGTTTGATGAGACTCCAGAGGGAAAGTCGATCGTCCGTTTGGCCGAAAAATTGGGCGCAACGGTGGAGTTCGATCGCACTAACGCCACCGGGCTGGATTTTTCGGCAAAAACGCGGATGTCTGGCACGGATTTGCCCGATGGTACTGAGGTTCGCAAGGGTGCGGTGGAAGCGGTGAAGGGTTTTGTGCGATCGCGCGGTGGCAATATCGGCCCCGATCTCGATGAAGCCTACGAACGAGTTTCCCGGCTTGGGGGGACACCATTGGGAGTTTGTCAAGGCAACGACATCTACGGCATCATCTACTTGAAAGATATTATCAAACCGGGGATTCGCGATCGATTTGACCAACTGCGAAAAATGGGCATCCGCACAATTATGCTCACCGGAGATAACCGCCTTACAGCATCAGTAATTGCTGACGAAGCCGGCGTTGACGACTTCATTGCCGAAGCAACTCCAGAGGACAAAATCGACGTAATTCGCAAGCAACAAGCCGAGGGTAAATTAGTAGCAATGACGGGAGACGGAACCAACGACGCACCCGCACTAGCCCAAGCAAACGTAGGGCTCGCCATGAATTCTGGAACCCAAGCCGCCAAAGAAGCTGCGAATATGGTGGACTTAGATTCTGACCCGACAAAACTGATTGATTTAGTAACAATTGGCAAACAATTGCTGATTACTCGCGGCGCGCTGACTACATTTTCCTTAGCCAACGATATCGCAAAATATTTTGCAATTATTCCAGCAATGTTTGCCCCCGTTGGTGCATTAAATGTTATGGGCTTAGCCAGTGGTCAATCAGCGGTTTTATCAGCATTAATTTACAATGCTTTAATTATTCCCGCTTTGATTCCCCTCGCACTAACCGGAGTAAAATTTCGACCATTGAGCGCCAATCAACTGTTGCAGCGAAACATTTTAATCTATGGATTGGGCGGAGCAGTTGCACCGTTTATAGCCATCAAAATCATCGATGTTTTGATTACTGCCGTTGGGTTAGCATAAAGAAGTCAGTAGTCATTAGTCAGTAGTCATTGGTCAGCAGTCATTAATCCCCAACTTTTCTCAAAAATTCTGCGGTTAATTTGTTTGACAGATATTTAGTCCACACAAAAGGAGAATTCATGAAACGAAATGATTTGCTGAATGATATTTTGCCCAGGGATTTCCAAGAAACAATTGAATTAGCACAAATGCTTTGGAAACGCCACCCAATCCCGGTGCAATTATTTCTGGTAATGTGTTTTAACTTGATAATTGCCCCGGCTGTTTACGCGGCTGCGGATGAAAATTTGACCAAGAAAGCTGCGTGGGGTTTAAGTCTTTTGGGATTAGTGATTATCGCGCTGGCTATTTATCTTTTCGTCGTGATTTTTCAACCGGAAAGATTTTAGTTTAATATTGACAAACAACAATTTAACCTGCTTCGCACTCCCAAACTCACGAATAGACATCTCCTAAAAAGCCAGTCAAGAACAGGCAGGATGACTGTTCCACAAGAATTATGGGAGATGTCTAATACAGAAAAAGCTGTTTCTGCCCTCTTCCTTACATCCGTTACATCCGTTACATCCGTTACAAAATCCGTTGCCGAACTTCCTTCATTATTGAGGTCATTTATGAGAGAAATCATCAAAGCAATTCGTGTCACCCTAGTTTTATGGGGAATTACAGCCATTATTTATCCCTTGATAATGCTAGCAATCGGTCAACTTGCTTTCAATTCCCAGGCTAATGGCAGCTTAATCACCAAGCAAGGAGTTGTAGTTGGCTCGTCATTAATCGGTCAGTCTTTCACCTCAGAAAAATATTTTTGGAGTCGTCCCAGCACTACAAATTACAGCAGTTTTCCAGATTACGCCCCCACAAATGGAGAGAATTCAACTCAAAGAACAGGCGTTTCGGGTGCTAGTAATCTTGCTCCCAGCAACTCAGATCTACTAAAACGAGGTAATGAGAAAGATGGTTTTCAGGGCGTTCAAGTTGAAATAGACCGTCTCAAAAAAGCTGGTATTAAACCAACTGCTGATTTAGTGTATACTTCCGGTTCAAGCCTCGATCCGCACATTAGCGAAGAGGCCGCTAGAGCGCAAGTTCAACGGATCGCAAAAGTGCGATCGCTCAATCTCAATCAAGTAGAAATACTGGTATCCAAGAATACAGATGGCAGATTCCTCGGCATCTTCGGCGAACCGGGGGTCAACGTCCTCAAGCTGAATTTAGCTCTCGATCGCTTATAATAGTTTGCAGTCAGTAGTCAGCAGTCAGTAGTCAGCAGTCATTGGTTATTGGTTATTGGCTATTGGTTATTGGTTATTGGTTATTGGTTATTGGCAATCGATCGACAACCAACAACCAACAACTAACAACTAACAACTAACAACTAACAACCAACAACTAACAACTAACAACCAACAACTAACTACTAACTACTGACAACTACCAACTGACAACTAACTACCAACTACCAACTACTGACTACTGACTATTCAGCTATGATTCACTCTAGTGAACTCCCAAACGATCCTAACGAAGTTTACATCCAACCGAATCGCACTTACGATCGCACTCGTCGCCGGGGCAAGCACAAAATCTTTATTGGCATGGCCCCCGGTGTCGGCAAAACTTTCAAAATGCTTGAAGAAGGACACCGACTCAAATTAGAAGGCATTGATATCGTCATCGGGTTATTAGAAACTCACGGGCGAAAAGAGACAGTAGCAAAAGGCGAGGGACTAGAAATAGTGCCACGAAAAGAAATGCTACGAGGCGAAAAAATGCTAACAGAGATGGATGCAGAAGCAGTGATAGCACGCCACCCTCAACTAGCATTAGTAGACGAACTGGCTCATACAAACATTCCCGGTTCTTTGCGAGAAAAGCGATATCAAGATGTCGAATTAATTCTCAATGCCGGTATTGATGTTTTCTCCACTCTCAACATTCAACACATAGAAAGTCTCAATGATTTAGTAGCACGAATTACCGGAGTTGTCGTCCGAGAGCGAGTGCCCGATCGCATTCTCGAAGAAGCTGACGAAGTAATCGTTATTGATGTCACACCAGAAACCTTAGAAGAACGGTTGCTAGAAGGCAAAATTTATGCTCCAGACAAAATTGAACAATCTTTAAAAAACTTTTTCCAGCGCCGTCATTTAATTGCTTTGCGAGAACTGGCGTTGCGGGAGGTAGCAGATAGTGTTGAAGATGACGCAGCAACTTTAAAAGGTCAATCTTGTAACATTCATGAACGAGTTTTAGTCTGCGTTTCAACTTATCCCAATTCTTTGCAACTGCTGCGACGAGGTGGGAGAATTTCTAGCTATATGAATGCTCCATTATATGCTTTATTTGTTGAGAACCCCGATCGCTTTTTAACAAAATCCGAAAGTTTACACGTTGAAACTTGTGAGAAACTTTGCCAAGAATTTAACGGGCTCTTTCTGCGAGTGCAGAATCAGAACATAGCAAAAGCCATTTCCGATGTAGCTCAAGAGTATCGCATTACTCAAATTGTGATTGGCGAAAGCCAGCAATCTCGATGGACATTGCTGCTTCGGGGTTCTTTGACTCAGCAATTAGTGCGATCGCTCAAACACGTAGATTTGCACATCATCGCCACTGAAAAAAGTCGTTAGTTATTAGTTATTAGTTATTGGTTATTAGTTATTGGTTATTGGTTATTGGTTATTAGTTATTAGTTATTGGTTCCCAATTCCCAGTAACTGATAAATATAACTTTGGGAGGATTGCAGATGTAGGGTGCGTCAGGTGAATTTCTAGAACGATTATTGAGGGTTGAAAAATCTGACGCACCTTACTAATTGTGACTATTTCCAATTTTAAAAGGACACGAAAATGCAGTCCTTACCCGTAGCTAAACTGGTTTTACCCCAACTAATAAAGCGAGTTCTAACCACTTCCAATAACAGTCTACATCTGTAAAACCAATTTCTTTAAACCAGCGCAGTTGCGTTTCGACATCGAGCAATTTATTAGACGGATCATCTGGCGTATCACCAATACCAAGTGCCTCTCGAAATTTCTGATGCAAAGCGGGAGTTGCGGAAGCGACGTGCTCTAAATTGCAAAAGATGCCTCCCGGTTCTAAGATATTGAAAATTTCAGTGTAAAGGGAAAATTTGCGATTGTCAGTTACATGATGGATTGCAAAACTAGAAACTACTGCATCAAACTTGCCCAAATCCGGCAGAGAATCATCAAGATTATGTTCAATTACTGTGACAGTTGAATCTTCTGCAAAGCGAATCCTGACTTTTTCCAACATTGTCGGCGAAAAGTCGATCGCCACACTTGCAACATTTGGCCGATCGCACTTAAGCAGACCCAACAAACGCCCATCACCCGTACCCACATCCAGAATCCGCTTCACAGTTTTCGGCACTTCCCCCAAAAGTACAGCTTCACCTTCAGTGCGGTGAGGGATACTATCAGCCTTAGCGAGATACCACAAAGCGTGTGCCGCCGAACTCCAAAGATTAACTTGACTCATGATTTTTTAATCCTCATAAACCTCGCCATTTTTGTGCGTAAAAATCCAACCATTTGCGCTGGCATTCGCAATCAAATCATCATCAGGATAATTGGCAGAATCACCATCAGTGCGATCGCCAATTTCTAGATAAACAACATCAGAATCCGTGGGATTAACTAAATGATGCCCATCAGCATCCCCAGCCGGAAAACCCGCAGCCATACCCGATTTTAGCACTTGTTCTCCCGAATTTGTCACCAAAGTAACTTCCCCTTCCAGAACATAGATAAACTCATCTTGACAACTGTGCCAATGCCTGAGAGCCGAACAACTTCCCGGTACAAGCCTGACTAAATTCACCCCAAAATTCTTCAATCCTGCCGCATTACCCAAGCGTTTTTTCACTCTTCCAGCAACAGCAGATTTAAATTGCCGAGGATAATTTGAACCCGTACTTTCCGCCACATTCTCAGGATTTACAATCATATAAAAGTCCTTCCAGCAATTATAAATTATCTCTTCCTTCTCTTCCTTCGCGTTCTTCGCGCCTTCGCGGTTCGTTTCTCTATTTTAACGGTTTTAAAGTAGTAGGATTTTCCCGAACCAGCTTGATAAAACGTTATTACAAAACACGCTTTAATTCCAGCTAATTACAATTTTATAGTCACTGCCACCTCCCCGTCAATCTCGCATCCCACCTCCGAGCGTCACCCCAAGCCCTGAAGAGTGTGTTATAAATATTGAGATTCATTAAGAAATATTGCTCAAATGCTCGTTTCCCCATCCGGCGTCAGCAAACTCAAAGAATCCTTAAAAGAAAAAGTATTCTTTGGGAATGAGCCAACCCCCGAACTCATAGCCATCTTACTCATTTACTTCGTCCAAGGCATTCTCGGACTAGCCCGCTTAGCCGTCAGCTTCTTCCTCAAAGATGAACTCGGCATGAGCCCCGCCGAAGTCTCAGTAACGCTGGGCGTCGTCGCCATACCTTGGATGATCAAACCCCTATTCGGCTTCATGTCCGACGGGTTGCCCATATTCGGCTACCGCAGACGGCCTTACATCTTCCTCTCCGGGCTGTTGGGAACATCAGCATGGGTGGGGCTAGCAACCATAGTACACACACCCTTGGCTGCTACAGGTGCGATCGCCCTCAGTTCCCTTTCCCTCGCAGTCAGCGACGTCATCGCCGACTCCCTAATAGTCGAAAGAGCACGAAAAGAATCCGTTACCGATGCCGGTTCGCTGCAATCCCTATCCTGGGGCGTATCAGCCCTCGGCGGATTAATTACAGCCTACCTCAGCGGTTCCCTACTCCAACACTTCAGCACCCACACTATCTTTTTAATCACCGCATCTTTCCCACTCATCATATCAGCAACAGCCTGGTTGATTACCGAAGAAAAAATTAACAAGAGAACCGATTTTGAAACCGTAAAAGACCAACTAAAACAACTGCGACAAGCTGTTACCCAAAAAACAATTTGGCTGCCCACAGCTTTTCTCTTCCTCTGGCTGGCCACCCCAACTTCAGACTCCGCCTTCTTCTTCTTCACTACCAATGAACTAGGCTTTCAACCAGAATTTCTCGGTCGAGTGCGCCTCGTCACCAGCCTTGCAGCCCTCGCGGGTATTTTGTTGTTTCAACGCTTCCTCAAAACAATTCCATTTCGAGTAATTTTCGCCTGGTCAACAGTCACTGCTACTGCCTTGGGTCTGACAACCTTACTATTAGTAACTCACGCCAACCGAGCATTAGGAATTGATGACCAGTGGTTCAGTATTGGAGATAGCCTGATCCTGACAGTAGTCGGACAAATTGCTTATATGCCGGTGCTGGTACTCTCCGCGCGATTGTGTCCTCGCGGCGTCGAAGCAACTTTATTTGCAGTGCTGATGTCCATCACCAATTTATCAGAAATTATCTCCTATGAAGGCGGTGCAATTATCACGCACTGGCTGGGAATTACCGATCGCAACTTCGACAACCTCTGGCTGCTAGTCCTCATCACCAACCTGTCCACACTTCTACCCTTGCCATTCCTCAATTGGCTACCCGCCGACAGTACAGAAAGTGGCGTTCCAAACTATCAACAGTCTCTCCCAGTATTAGAACCAGAACTAGGCTTTTCTAAACCGGGCGGACAACATTTCATGCCCGAATATTTTCCCGACTTAGTACCGACAGTAATTTCGGAAAACCGCACCGTAGATAGCAAATGAAGGAAGTTCGGCAACGGATTATGTAACGGATGTAACGGATGTAACGGATGAATAGAAATGTGTTTCCCAATTCTATGACTCTCTCATTTTTACCATCTCTGCGCTCTCTGTGGTTAAATCAATAAAAGCTTATTCTACCAATGCAAAACTTAGAAACTTCCCAATCTCAAACAGCAGCCAAAACCTTATCATACGATCGCACAGACTGGCAACGTGGCTATGAATCTCAGCCCAACGAATCCGACTATTGGATTGACGACATAGAAGGCGAAATCCCCGCCGACTTAGAAGGAACCTTCTTTCGCAACGGGCCCGGCTTGCTAGATATCAATGGCGAACCTATTCACCACCCCTTTGACGGTGATGGGATGGTTTGTGCGATCGCAATTTCCGACGGGCGCGCCCACTTCCGCAACCGATTCGTCCATACCGAAGGCTATTTAGCAGAACAAAAAGCCGGAAAAATCCTCCATCGAGGCGTTTTCGGCACACAGAAACCAGGTGGCTGGCTGAGCAATATCTTTGACCTCAAAATCAAAAACATTGCCAACACTAACATCATATATTGGGGTGGTAAACTATTAGCACTTTGGGAAGCAGCAGAACCCTACAGACTCGACCCTTGCACCTTAGAAACCATCGGTTTAGATAGCTTAGATGGCTTATTAAAACCCGGTGAACCCTTCGCCGCTCACCCCAGAATTGAAAAGGGCCAAAATGGAGCAGGAGACACACTCGTCAACTTTTCAGTCAAACCTGGTTTGTCGAGTACAATCACCATTTATGAGTTCGATGAAAGCGGCAAACTTTTGCACAGTCACGCTCATACAATCCCTGGTTTTGCCTTTCTGCATGACATGGTAATTACCCCAAATTACTGCATATTTTTCCAAAATCCCGTCTCATTCAATCCTCTACCTTTTGTGTTAGGAATGCGGAGTGCAGCCCAGTGCATTCAATTTTCGCCAAAGAAGCCGACGCAAGCAATTTTGATTCCTCGCAATGGCACTGACGAGGTGAAAGTATTAGAAACCGAGCCTTGTTTTGTTTTCCATCACTGCAACGCATGGGAAGAAGCAGGCGAAGTTTTTGTAGACTCAGTTTGCTATGAATCATTCCCCAATGTTGGGCCGGATGGCGATTTTCTGGAAATTGATTTTGATAGCCTTCCTGCTGGTGAATTGTGGCGCTTCAAATTGAATCTGTCAGATAACACTGTGGAACATAAAGTGATTGAAAGTAGATGCTGTGAATTTCCAACTTTGCATCCAAATTATGCTGGACAACCTTATCGGTATCTGTACATTGGTGCTGCTAATTCTCCGACGGGAAATGCTCCTTTACAAGCTATTCTGAAGGTAGATTTCTTGACGAAAGAGCAGCAAATTTGGAGTGTGGCACCGCGCGGGTTTGCTGGGGAACCCGTTTTTGTACCCCGTGCTGTTTCGCCTGACACTGCAACGGCTGAGGATGATGGTTGGTTGCTGATGTTGATGTATGATGCGGCTAAACATCGATCGAGCTTAGTGATTCTAGATGCTCGTGATATCACCAAAGGGCCTGTGGCGCTGCTACACTTGAAACATCACATTCCTTACGGTTTGCACGGTAGTTTTACATCAAGTGTATTGCTTCCTTAAAGGACTTTCGCGTGGGGTGTGGGCGGGTTTATTTAGATTGTCAATTATTGGCAATTATTGTTTGTGAACCCGCCCCTACAGCATATTTTAGGAAGAAGAATGAAGAAGAGCTTATTGTAGAGTATTTACTATTGTAGGTCGCTACCGAGTCCTGATCGTTGGTTTGAAATTTTGTGCAAAATTCATCCATCGCTGAACCTTAGAACCGGTGATGTCTAAAATCGGAATAGAATAGACATCTGATTCAGGAGTGCCTCCCTCAGTATCTCTGGCAATGCTTGTCCGTTCTAGCTTACCTAAGCCGTAAGTTGAAGCCATTTCGCTAGCTAAACTACAGGAAATTTTAAATTTTCCCATGCGAATACTTCCATTACCTGCTGAATAAACCCATTCATAACCGGAAACGCCTCTAAATTGTTGGCACAAAAAATGGGAAGTTTCAAACATTTTGGCAAGATGAACATCGTAGAGACGAAGCTTGCCACCGTAAGCCGGTTGAGTTGTATCTCGATTGGGTACAATAAGTTCCAGGAGGACAAAGCCCCTGATAGCTTCTGTTCCACCATACCGAATGCTCAGCGGTAACTGGGTGCTCTCTTGAGCCAAGATGATGTTAACCTTTTGAGTAAATTTAGCGCTGTCAGTCTCAGTATTAGGTTCGCTACCCAAGTAAGTAGGAGCAGAAAAGGCAAGGTTTGCAGGTAGTAAGATAACTACACAGGTCATTAGTTTTGCCAAATTGTGATGCCATGCTTTTTGGGCGATCGCATATGCTTTACTTAGCACAGTGCGATCGAGTTGGGCTTGTGAGAATGGCGGTTTATACATAAGTTTTATTGAGTTGGGCTGATATGTTAGGTTGTAAGGTGGATATTGTGACGGAACAGGGGTTAAGTCGTTTGATTAAGGATCGGGTTTTGGCGGAGTCCAAGTCTTTAGTTGATTTTACTTTAAAGGAGGCTGTATGATGACTTTACAAGAAATTATTGATCAGGTTCAAAGTTTATCAATAGAAGATCAGGATCAGTTGTTTGAGTTTATCCGCAAGCGACGGATTGAAAATCGGCGGGCTGAAATTTTGGCGAATGCTCAGGAAGTGATGCAAGCTTTTAAGGATGGAACAGCAAAGAGGGGAAGCGTTGATGATTTGATCGCAGATTTACTAGGAGATGATGATGGAAGTTGTCTGGAGTAGTGGATTTAATCGGTCTTTTAGGAAGATTACAAAGAAAAATCCACAATTAAAGGATCAAATTGCTAATGTATTAAGGCTATTGGGAGATGATCCATTTACGCCATCTTTGAAGTCTCACAAGTTAGGAGGAGATTTAGAAGGATTATGGTCTTGTTCTGTTACATATGATTGCAGAATAATTTTTAATTTTTCTGAAGATGAGGAATTATTAGAAATGGTGATTCTATTGGTTGATATTGGAAGCCATGATGACGTTTATTAATATCTAGCTGCGCCTTGTGCTTATGCCCTACAGCTTCAAAGCCTTTGATTTCAGGTATAATAGAAGCAGGACTTACGCATTTCAAAGTAATTCTTTTTTGCCCATGAGTTCCGATCTAGTTCCTCTGCTTCCCAAAGTCACAATCGGCCGTCGCGCCGCTGCTTTCTGCATCGATGGCTTTGCCGTTTGGCTGCCCAGTTTGCTTCTGGGTACAAATCCGATCGCCCAAATCATCTTTTTTGTCCTACTCTGGCTGATCATGCGCGTAGCCATCGTCAGGAAAAATAGAGGTCAAAGTCTAGGCCGCTGGGCCGTAGATATCAAAATTGTCGATCCTAGACTCGATCGCACTCCCGGCCTGCAAGAATTGTCCAAACGCGAGGCTTTGCTTGGCGGCTGCGCTGCCTTAGCCTTCGTAGCCTTGGGGGGACTCACATCCACTAATGCGGGCGTTGTGTTGCTGATGTTGCCCCTGGCGATCGACTGTAGCGTTGCCTTCACCGACACCGCCCGGTTTCCGCAAGCTTTCCACGATCGCATCAGTGGTACGATCGTCGTCGGCACCCGTCGCGGCTACTCCCTGGACATCAAAGTCAAAAGATTGCTTGACCAAGTGCAGAGTAATGTGAGAAGATAATAAATTGTGTTTAAATTAGTCGAAATTTATTTAGAATTATGGCTAAAGGCGTCCGCATCATAATTACCCTAGAGTGTACTGAGTGCCGAACTAATGCGAGCAAACGCTCCAAAGGCGTGTCTCGGTACACCACCACGAAAAACCGTCGCAACACGACGGCCCGGCTAGAACTCAAAAAGTTCTGCTCCCACTGCAACAAGCACACGAATCACAAAGAGATCAAGTAGTCATTAGTCATTAGTCAGTAGTCATTAGTCATTTGTTAGTAACCAATGCCCAATGCCCAATGCCCAATGCCCAATGCCCAATGCCCAATTACCAATTCTCCAAAAAATGACTTACTTTCGCAGGCGTGTATCGCCAATCAAACCAGGAGATCCGATCGACTATAAAGACGTCGATTTGCTCAAAAAATACGTTACAGAACGGGGTAAAATCCTGCCCCGCCGGATTACAGGCTTGACAGCAAAACAGCAACGAGACCTGACCAGAAGCATCAAAAGAGCCAGAATTGTAGCTTTGATGCCTTTCGTAAACCAAGAAGGCTAATCGGATTTTGGATTTTAGATTTTAGATTTTGGGCTGGAATAGAAGCTAGGCGAAAGTAACGTTTTTACGTGATTTAACCAGAAAAAATACAAGTCTCCAAAATCTAAAATCCCCAAGTCGAAACCAGATAAGTCGCAAATGTAAAAATCTAAAATATAAAATATAAAACTGGCAAGTGGACAAGGGAACCTTAGTAGAATTTAGACTGCACGGCGACCGCCGTCTAGCCGTTGCCGATCGCCCCGACGGCAAAAAAAACTGGGTGTTGGTAGACGAAAACAGTCAACCGCACAGCATACCGCCTAAACAAATCACCTATGAAATTGCCGGAGAAACCTACAAACCCTCCGACATTCCCAAATTTCTCAAAGAAGTAGAAGTTTACTCAGATCCATCCAGTCTAGAAGTAGCTTGGGAATTGCTAGTAGACGGTGGAGAAACGGCAGATCCCGAATCCTTAGCAGTGCTCCTATTTTCCGATCGCACGGCGGCCCAATGTTATGCAGCCTATTTTTTGCTGTCAACAGACAAATTGTATTTCAAACAAAAGGGCGATCGCTACGAACCGCGATCGATCGCCCAAGTAGCCGAAATCAAACACCAGCAAGAAGTAGAACAGCAGCGACACCAAGAATCCCAAGGATTTTGGGATCGAGTCAAACAGCGACTGGCCGGGAAAAATGTAGAGTGGGCAAATAGCGATCGCACCCGTCTTGATGCCCTCGAACGATTTGCCACCCTGGGAGAAGAAGCTACACACCGCACCCCAGCCCTAGAAACTTTAGCCAGCTTAGAACGTTCCGAAACACCCGAAGCAGCCTTTCAACTCTTAGTTGATCTCGGCTTGTGGAGTCACCACGAAAACCTGTTTTTGCGACGTAGCCAAATTCCCCTACAGTTACCTGCCAAGGTATTAGAAGAAGTTCAACGCTGCTTAGAAAATCTGCCAAGCGACTCCGACACAAATCGTCTGGATTTAACTCATCTCAAGGTTTACACCATTGATGATGAAAGCACTACCGAAATAGACGACGGACTCAGCTTAGAATTCCTGGAAAACGGCCAGCAGCGCCTGTGGATACACATCGCCGATCCCACGCGCCTACTCTCCCCCGGAGACGAACTCGACATGGAAGCCCGGAAGCGCACCACGACGGTTTACCTTCCCACGGGGATGATACCCATGTTTCCCCCAGAGTTGGCAACTGGGCCGATGAGTTTAATTCAAGGTAAAGAGTGCAGTGCTCTCAGTTTTAGTGTGATCTTAGATGAAACTGGTGCAGCCCAAGATTACAGCATTCACATCAGCACGGTGAAACCTACCTATCGCTTAACCTACGATGATGTAGATGAGATGTTGGAGTTGGGAATTGAGGCAGAACCGGAAATAAGTGCGATCGCCACACTCGCCAAACTGCGGCAAAAATGGCGGGAAACCCAAGGTGCAATCAGCATTTTCATGCCGGAATCTGTAATCAAAGTCAACGGCGAGGAAATCAAAATCCACGTCATCGATGACTCCACAGCCCGATTATTAGTAGCTGAAATGATGATTTTAGCTGGCGAAGTCGCAGCCCGCTACGGTCAAACTCACAGCTTAGCCATACCCTACCGCCATCAGCCCCAGCCGGAACTCCCACCAGAAGAAGAACTGTTAGCCGTCCCCGCAGGCCCCGCCCGCGCTTGCGCTGTGCGTCGCTGTATGCCCCGCAGTGAGATGAATTTGACTCCGGGAAGGCACTCTAGTTTGGGTTTGGAAGCGTACACTCAAGTCACTTCTCCGATTCGGCGTTATACCGATTTGCTGACTCATTTCCAAATCAAAGCTCATTTGCGCGATGAACCGCAGCCTTTTTCTCCTGAAGAAATGCAGGATATTGTGATGTGTTTGGGCACAGCAGTCAGGGAAGCTTCTAGTGTCGAACGCCAAACTAATCGCTATTGGGGATTGGAGTATTTGCGTCGCAACCCGGATGAAGTTTGGGAAGCTTTGATGTTGCGCTGGCTACGGGAAGATAGCAATCTGGGATTGATTTTGTTGGAAGAGTTGGGTTTGGAATTGGCGATGCGGTTTGGTCGATCGGTCGAAATAGGCGATCGATTTGAAGTCAAAGTCACTCACTGCGATCCGCGATCGGATGTAATTCAATTCCAAGAAGTGATTCTCCAAGCAGCGGAATAGGATTTTAGATTTTGGATTGTGGCGCTGTGAAACAGATAAAAAACCTGTTTTCTTTAGTCCTTCGACGTAAGTCCTGATAGAGTAGGAATTTATATCAAATCCGGCGGCATCGGAATTATTAATCAATCTCTTCTCTTTCTTCGCGTCCTTCGCGCCTTCGCGGTTAAATCATTCCGATGCTAACGGATTTGCTATCATTCCTTCCCGCAGCCAAAAAATCTCAAATCTCAAATCCTCAAATGCCGAATTCAATTAGCCAAGTTCAGCCGCCGCTGGAATTCATACCTCCAGCCTACAACCCCCTAATCGTCCAGGGCTGCCAACAAATACTTCCCTGGTGGCTGCGATTTAAGACCAATATCAGCGATATTCAAGCCGAAAACGTCGAAACTCTCGCCGAACTGTTTCACCAATTTCAAAATCAGAAAGTTCGCTTTTTGTTAGCCTTCCGCCACCCTAACTCCAACGATCCCTACTGTTTGGGACAACTGGTTTGGAAACTGGTTCCCCAAGTGGCGCGCCAAAAAGGGATTCCCCTGAAATTCCCGGTACATTCGCACTTTATTTACGATCGCGGCATTCCCCTTTGGGCTGGTGCGGGTGTCGGTTGGCTATACTCCCAACTCGGTGGAACTCCCATTGTTCGCGGTAAAATCGATCGGGCTGGATTGCGATCGGCACGCGATTTATTTGCCAACAGCCAATTTCCCATCGCCGCTGCACCCGAAGGCGCAACCAACGGTCACAATGAAATAGTCAGTCCCCTCGAACCAGGTATCGCTCAAATGGGATTCTGGTGTGTTGAAGATCTGCGAAAAGCCGATCGGACCGAAAAAGTGGTAATTGTGCCGATCGGCATTCAATACCGCTATGTCAATCCACCTTGGGGAGCACTAGAAAAACTTTTAACTCAATTAGAAACAGATTGCGGATTAGCAGCTTTAGATAGTAGCAATATCCCTAATTTAAACACAGAAAATTCTAATCCAGACGACCATAATCACAAATTTCAATATCTCCGACTGATTCGACTTGGTAGCCATTTGCTAGTAGTCATGGAAGAATTTTATCGGCGTTTTTATCATCAAAATATTCTGCCCAAAAAAGCGGATTTAAGCTCTCTATCAATCACAGAAATAACCAAAAATGATTTAGAAAATGCAGACATGACATCTAGACTGCCAGCACTATTAGATGTGGCTTTGCAAGTAGCAGAACAGTATTTTAACTTAAAACCAAAAGGTAGTCTAATCGATCGCTGCCGCCGCTTAGAACAAGCAGGCTGGGACTATATTTATCGAGAAGATATCAAAGATATTGCAGCACTTTGTCCCTTAGAAAGAGGATTAGCCGATCGCCTCGCCGAAGAAGCCAGTCTCCGAATGTGGCACATGAGACTCGTCGAAAGCTTCGTGTCCGTTACCGGCAAATATGTCCAAGAAAAACTAACCGCAGAACGCCTAGCAGAAACAACTTTACTACTGTCTGACGTATTGACTCGCATCAAAGGGGGAAATCCCTTCGGGCGAACGAATTTGGGCAAACAGCGAGTACAAATGACCGTGGGCGAACCGATATCAGTGAGCGATCGCTGGGAAGGATATCAAACCAGTCGCAGAATAGCAGTTGCCGAACTAACTCAAGACTTACAATTAGCTTTGGAAGGAATGATTAAATAGTCATTGGGAATTGGGAATTGGGAATTGGTAATTGGTAATTGGTAATTGGGAATTGGGAATTGGGAATTGGTAATCAGTTATCAGTCAACAGTTATCAGTCAACAGTCAACAGCGAACAGTCAACAGTAAAAATAACCGATGAACAAACCTATCGATTTGTCTAGTAACTCAATAAAGATAAAACTGCTGAATTATTTAGCCCAGGAATTGCTTACTCCGCTCACTTCAGTTATTGGCATGGCAAGTGTTTTGAGCCAAGAAATTTACGGCCCCCTAACGAGTAAACAAAAAGAATATATCGACGTGATCCAAGACAGTAGCCGGTCTTTGCGATCGCTAGTTGAAGAAATTTTAGGACTAGCAGACATTGATGACTCCACTTTCACCATCAAGCGAACCGCAGTCGATATAGAAAGTTTGTGCCAGCAGGTTGTGACTACCCTATCGCAGCCCGCGTCGAAAAGAGAGCAAGAAATTAACCTTTCTATGAGTCCAGGCCCGCGTATTTGGCTGGCAGATAAAGAGAAAATTCAGCAAATGCTGCACCACTTAATTTTTAGCGTGATTCAATCTGCTGGGGCAGGGAGCGTGATTCGAGTACACGTTTTTCGCAAAGATGAGGGCATCAATATCGGAGTTTGGGTGTTTCATCCTTGGTTGGGAGAAAGTTTGCCCCATGCTAAACTCTACTCCGACTACTTGTTAAAAGTTGAATCGGCTTCCAACTCGGCATCGAACTCCGACAGCAGAGAATTGGGACTCGAACCGCAACTGCCACAAGCAGTACAGGGTTCCCAGCGATTCCAGCTTTCTTTCTCTGAGTTGGCTGCTTTGGTGGCGGTGAATTCGGCCGATAGTGCACCGCTGTTAGCTGGCTATGGCGAGAGGGAGCGCCTGGGGTTGTTGCTATGCTGCCAGTTGGTGGAAATTCAAGGTGGCAAACTCTCGATTCAAGGATCGCCGGAGTCTGGTTATCGCTACGTGCTCTCGCTTCCTTGTGTCAATGCTACTGAGTTGTTGGAAAGTTGAAGTTCGGCAACGGATTTTGTAACGGATGTAACGGATGTAGCGGATAGAAGGAAGTTCGGCAACGGATTTTGTAACGGATTTAACAGATTTAACGGATTCCCAATTCCCAATTCCCGATACCCGATACCCGATGCCCAATGCCCGATGCCCAATGCCCGATGCCCAATGCCCGATGCCCCATGACCAATGCCCCATGACCAATGCCCCATGACCAATTTAAAGAAATGAATTCAGTTTGGCAACAGTTAACTCTAGTCAATTTGCCGCTCTTACAGTGGCAAAATGCAAGTTATTTATTCAATTTTGCGATCGGCTCTTTACGAAGTTGGCGACAGAGTAGCTGGCTGATGCAATGGGCAGAACCCCTCGGTTTTGTTTTGCTGGCTTTAACGTTTGGCTTAGGCCCTTTTGTCAACAATGCCCTAGTGGGTGTGTTGATGGCTGCTGGTGCTGCTTTTTGGGTGTTGTTGACTGTTTCCGACGATCGCGCGATCGCCCTCACACCCATTCACCTACTGGTATTCCTATACTGGGGTATTGCCACCGTCGCCACCGCCATGTCCCCGGTGAAAGTCCCAGCTTTTACAGGTTGGAATAAGCTAACACTCTATTTGCTGTTTTTTGCGCTAATGGCTAGGATATTGCGATCGCCCCGTTGGCGATCGTGGTTAATCGCCGTATTTTTGAACGTCTCTCTCATCGTCAGTTTCTACGGAGTCAGGCAATGGATAGACAAAGTGCCACCCCTAGCTACTTGGAATGATCCAACTTCTACTCAAGCCAATGTCACGCGAGTTTACAGCTTTTTAGGTAATCCCAACTTGCTCGGTTCCTATCTGCTACCAGCAATTGCATTGAGTGCTGCCGCACTTTTTGTGTGGAAAGGATGGGGAACTAGAGCTTTAGCCCTCACAATGTTAATAGTTAATTGTGCTTGTTTGCGCTACACCGATAGTCGTGGCGCTTGGATCGGTTTTGTCGCTTTACTTGTGGTGTTTTTAGTGCTGCTTTGGTACTGGTATAGCCCTTTGATGCCTCGGTTCTGGCGGACTTGGGCACTACCGTTAGGCTTAGGAGGTTTAGCTGGGGCGTTAATTTTGGGAGTAGTTTTAGTCGCACCACTCCGCGATCGAGTTTCGAGTATGTTTATCGGGCGCGGTGACAGCAGCAACAATTTTCGGATCAATGTTTGGACAGCGGTAATTGACATGATTCGCGATCGGCCAATTCTCGGCATTGGCCCCGGTAACACAGCCTTTAACAAAGTTTATCCGCTGTATATGAAGCCGAAATTCACCGCTTTGAGCGCCTATTCTGTGCTCCTAGAAATTTTGGTAGAAACAGGTTTTCTTGGTTTGACTTGCTTCCTGTGGCTGCTGACAGTCACAATAAATCAAGGTTTGTTGCAGATCAAAAATCTACGGGATGCACAATTTAACAGCCTTAACTCCCAGGAAGAATACCCAAATTCTCAATCAAATCAGGCATTTTGGTTGATCGGGGCGATCGCCACCTTAATCGGCATGATGGCCCACGGCTTTGTCGATACAGTTTGGTATCGCCCCGAAGTCAATATGCTGTGGTGGTTGATGGTAGCAATTATTGCCAGTTTTTACAGCAATCCTCCTCAGCCAGATTCAGCCTCAACTACCGATCGCTCCTTATGATAGAGGAGACGGCAATGCCCATTGGTGTCAACTTAAGCCTGAAAGCCTTGAGAAATCTGGTTTTTACCTGAGTCTAGATCCCCCTAAATCCCCCTTAAGAAGGGGGACGAAAGAGAAGACTCCTGTCCCCCCCTTCTTAAGGGGGGTTAGGGGGGATCTGGCCTTAATCGTCAAACAGCAGTCTGTAACTGGGTTTTACCTTAAGTTGACACCTATGGGCACTGCCCATAGGTGTCAACTTAAGCCTGAAAGCCTTGAGAAATCTGGTTTTTACCTGAGTCTAGATCCCCCTAAATCCCCCTTAAGAAGGGGGACTTTGAGAAGACTCTTGTCCCCCCCTTCTTAAGGGGGGTTAGGGGGGATCTGGCCTTAATCGTCAAACAGTAG
>NZ_NXIB02000055.1 GCF_002412335.2 Tychonema bourrellyi FEM_GT703 | reverse complement strand
CCCATGCCCCATGCCCCATACCCCTGTCGCAAATTTGCGATCGCAATTAGCACTAGAAATATGTCAAACTTCTTTGTAGAGATTCATTGTAGGTGACTTATGGCACAACGGACTTGGTTAGGAGATATACTCAAACCCCTTAACTCAGAATATGGCAAGGTAGCCCCCGGTTGGGGAACCACCCTATTGATGAGCGCATTCATTGGACTATTTTTCGTGTTCTTGTTGATTATTTTACAAATCTACAACTCCTCGCTGATTCTGGAAAATGTAGATGTCGATTGGTCTAGTCTTGCCCGCTAAGATATTAGCACGAAAAAATCAGGCTAAAAGTAAAAGCTGAGGGTAGAGGGGAAAGGGCAAAAGCTAAGTTTTTCCATTTTTCCTTGCCCTTTACAATTACTTTTGGCATACATAAACGATCACTAATAAAATTGACAACAGGAGAAAACAATGAATATTTTTGGCATTGGTTTGCCGGAAATGGCGGTAATTTTTACGATCGCCCTATTGGTATTCGGTCCCAAAAAATTACCAGAAATCGGCCGCAGTGTGGGCAAAGCACTTCGGGGTTTTCAGGACGCTTCGCGGGATTTTGAGTCGGAGTTTAATCGGGAAGCCAAGCAATTAGAAGAAACCGTCGCAACTACTAAAAGCAAACCGGAAACCGAAAAACTCGCCGCCGCTACTCCCAAGGAAGATACCGCCGACAGTTAAATGAACAAGACTCAGAATTCGGAAACACCACCAGAGTTAGTGATTCCTCAGTTAATAGTTGGCTTGGGAAATCCTGAACCAAAGTACGATCGCACCCGACACAACATTGGTTTTAATGCTGTCGATGCCTTGGCTCAATCTTGGCAGATTTCGCTGTCGGAAAATCGCAAATTTCAAGGCATATTTGGCGAGGGAAATCGGCCACGGGGACAGAAAATCCGCTTACTAAAACCGCTGACGTACATGAACCTTTCCGGGCAAGCAATTCGGGCCGCGACGGATTGGTACAAAATACCTCCACAGTCCGTGTTAGTAGTATACGATGATATGGATTTGCCGATCGGCAAAATCAGAATGCGGCTTTCCGGTTCAGCGGGCGGGCATAATGGGATGAAATCGACAATTTCTCATTTGGGCACAGATAAATTTCCCCGCTTACGAATCGGCATTGGCAAACCTCAAGATGATCCTTCTAAGAACGAGAAAGATACTATTTCCTTCGTTTTAGGAAAATTTTCCTTAGATGAAAGTCAGTTATTAGAAAAAGTGCTTAAACTGGTTAGAGAAGCTGTGGAACTTAGCCTCCATCAGGGAGTAGAAAAATCCATGAGCCTTTACAACAATCGCACGATCGCAGTCACAAACGCGGAAACAAAAGGGTGAGTTCGAGACCTTTGCCTGAAACTATTGCATATGTCCGGGTTACTGGTCAATCTTGGCAAAAAGGCACGATTGAAGGTGAAGTAACTGCCGGCGGTTTTGAGTGGCAGTTTCAGTGGCGTTTCAGGGAAGAAAAAACACTTATACTTGAGCCATCTCAAGGTAGGGCTTTGATTCAGGAACCGCTGCACCGCTTTCTGGAAAAATGGGATTATCAATTAGAACCAGGCGGCGATTATTCGTTTACGGTTCGGGCTGAATTTTAATAAAGAAGGTTGAGACCTATGGCATTGCCGTGTCCCTACACAATTTCAATTACCAAATACCAATGATACAATTTATCAATCGTTATGGCTCGGAAATTATTCAGCGCGCGATCGAGCACTTATATTTAGTAACAATTGCCATTGCGATCGCGATTGCTTTGGGTATTCCCCTCGGTATTTTAATTACTAGAAAACCTCAGTTTAAAAAGACTATTTTGGGTTTTGCTAATATCATGCAAACAATTCCCAGTTTAGCATTATTTGGCTTACTAATTCCAGTACCCATTATAGGCGGCATAGGCGATCGCACAGCAATAATTGCGCTGACTCTGTATTCTTTGTTGCCGATTATCCGCAACACTTATACTGGTATTATCGGTGTCGATCCTGCGATTCGCGAAGCTGGGAAAGGCATGGGAATGACGGATTGGCAATTGCTATTTCAGGTAGAAATTCCGTTGTCAATGGGGGTGATTTTGGCGGGGGTGCGAGTTGCTGCGGTAATTGCGATCGGGCTAGCAACGATTGCTGCTGCAATTGGTGCCGGCGGTTTGGGAGTGTTTATTTTTCGGGGTGTGGCGACAGTGAATAATCAGTTACTTTTTGCTGGGGCAATTCCGGCGGCTTTGATGGCGCTAGCTGCTGATTTTGGGTTGGGTTTGATTGAACAACGGCTGGCGAAAAGTGACGTGAAAACTATGAATTTTTAGATAAAGCAGCCTGTGACAGGCTGCTTTTGTTTGATCTAATCGCGGATTTCGAGGTTGTACAGGCGGCAGAGGGCGATCAGTTTTTGTTGGAACCGATCGCGCAGTTTCAGGGGTGACACAATCTCGCAATCTTTGCCGTACCTGTGGACATCTCGGAACAGCCAGAATATACTAGATACACGCTTCACTACATGACGCACGTCTCCCACCATTTCATTGGCCACATCTTCATCCGGTTTGAATTCATAGTTTCCAGCCAATCCTTTAAAAAAGTGTAAGTGTACTTCTAGATAGTCGATGGTTTCGCGCCAATTTTCACTTGCAGGTAGCAAGTTGACAATCTTATCCAAACGCAAACACCGATTGTGAGCTAATTCCGGGATTTCTCTGGAGTCAGCTTCGTCGCACCAGATTTCTAGGTACAGGCGCTTGTCGTAGAGGCGAATTTTGGCACTGCGGGCAGTAAATTCGCTTACTTTGTCTTTGCGTGACTGGTAAAACAGTCTGAACGGTTGGCGATCGTCAATCAGTTGATTGAGTCGAATCCGCCACGCTTCGGCAGTTTGGCTGACTTGTTGGAGCAATTGTTGCCGGAAAGGGGTTTCCAGATTGGCTTTGTCCAAAAGTAATGCCATGACGATCTGGGCGGCTTCGACTTCGCCGGAGTCGTTCAGGAATTTGACGGCTTTGTTCAAGGATTGTACTTGCACTGAATTGAGTGTAAAGGGTTCGCCAACTTCGATTTTTTGTTGGGCGATCGCGACCAGTAACCCAGATACACTGGGACTTTTGCCCCATTTGATACCGAGGCGAAGGGCGATCGCCTCTAGCTGTTCTTTGGTTCCGGTCGGTATTGACAGTGTAATCGTCTCTTTTCTGCGGGTCATTAAACAAAGTGTAACTACATACTTGACAAATTTGGTTTTAGATGTCAATATAATTGTAGTGCAAGTACAAACCGCAGAGATAACAAAAGTTAACTATGCTCCAAATTTCCCCAACACTGACTGAACTTCAGGAAATTGCTTCACAACTTCCCGAACAAATTCCTTATCTCAAAATGCTAATTCTCTTTGGTTCTCGTGCCAGAGGTGATACTCACGCCAAAAGTGATTGGGATTTTGCCGCACTTTACGATGAAAAACTGAGGGAAGAATATTGCCAAGACCGGGGATTTTCTTGGTTTGAAGTTCCAGGAATTTTGGGTCAAGTTTTTGGAATCAATAGTGATGAGATTGATGTTGTAGAATTGAATCGCTGTTCCCCTCTGGTTGCCAACTTTATTGCTCGTGATGGCAAACTTCTTTATGAAAAAGAATCGGGTCAGTTCGAGCGATTTGTCAAAACTCATCTGATGAACGATCTGGAATTGCAAGAACTGGAACGTGAACTTTATCAGAGTATCAATGATTTTCTCAAAGATTGGAGGTCGGTATGAGTATTCAGAAAACAGTAGTTTTAACGCGACTCAAATTTATTGGAGATTATCTTCTCGAATTGAGACGTTTTGAATCTATGAGCTTGGAAAATTATCTAGTTAGCTTCGATTCAAAAATAATCTCAGAAAGAATCATCGAGTTGATCGTTCAGGCGGCAGTTGATATTAACGATCACATTCTGACTCGTGGAATGAAGGTTAGCTCGGATAGTAATCGAGAATCTTTTGTTCAGCTTGGAAGCTATGGAATTATTACACCTGAAGTTACTGAAGAATTAGCAAAATCAGCAGGTCTGCGTAACATTTTGGCTCATCGGTATTTAGAGATAGATTATGTAATCTTATTTAATTCCGTTCAAATTGCTTTAATCTATTATCCGATTTACATCGAGCAAGTTGCTGAATACATTTCTAGAGAGCAATGAAAAATAGCCAGTAAAACTCAAGCAAATAAATCATGAAAATGAACATATCAGGGCGAAATTATGTCAAGAAAAAGCCTGCTTTTTGATGAAGAATTGACAACTTTAGACCACCGCTACTTTAGTGAAGTTCGTCCCCGGCTGTACAAACTGCATACCAGTCACGGACAGTACGGCACTCGCAAAGGACGCACCCTTGCCGAACACCTCGATTCGGCTTGTCAGTTCGTTTTAACGGTTAGCAAAATTGCCGGAGTTCCCGATGACAAACGCGCTTGTATTCTGGCTGCGACTGCCGTTCACGACTTAAATAAGTTGACAGACGAAAACGACAAGCGGAATGTTAAAGCATTAGCACGCGATCGCACTTTTTTGCTACAACAACTCGATCGCGCCTGCGTTGCCAAATTCGCCCAAACCGAGTCGGAACTCGAACTCGTCCGCCGCTTGGTAGAACGCCATTCCGGCCACAGCGCCAGCGATGGAATGCGTTTTTTGCCTGAAGACCCCAATATTAAACGTTGGGCCGCGATGTTGATTGGGGGCGACTTATTTGACTTAGGAATTGAGGAAAATAAGCGCATTCGCAAAGTTGAAACCGAGTTAACCGTTGCATTGCAGCGTGACAGTAAGTTGTTTCATGTCAGTCTTTCCGAAGACCGAGGTTATTTAACTTCGCTGTTGCTGTCAGCTTGTGAAGAAGTTTTGCACGATCGCAATTTGCATACTCTCGCGATCGATCCCAACGGTCAAATTTTTGTCGGAGAAGCCTTTCCCGACGGCGATTTAAGCTTATTCATTGCTCAAAAATGGCAAAAAAAGATCGATCGCGTCTTTAGCAGCAACGTCGAACAACTTGTAAACGCCACCAAAGACGGCATCAAAATCGATCCGCAAGCCATCCAACAAAATCCCGAAGCAACTTTAGATGAAGTAGATAAGTTACTGGTAAAAAAAGCCAGCGGTTACAAAGTCGAAAAAGTCGCCAAAGATATTGAAAAATATGGCGGCGATGCTGGAGAAAATGCCGTTACCACCGCCGCTGCTGTCGGCTTGCATCCAGTTTCTAATGCCGATGAATTTGCCATTTCTGAAGGACTAAAAACCGCTTACCTCAGCTATCGGGCTGCGGCACTCAGCCCCAAAGATGTTTGGGATCGAATTGCCACGCAAGTCGGATTGTCCCCAGAACAGCGATCGGCATTGGAACCGTTTAACGCGCAGTACGGACGGTGTTTGTTTGCGGCCAAATCCATCGAAGGCGATCGCGAACAGATGTTAAAAAAGGTATTTGCCGCCTTAGAAGATTCATTTCAACTGCGCGGCAAAGCCGAAGAGATAGAGGTATCAGCAGAATTAGTAAATGCCGTTCGGCAATTACTCAACTTTTCCACACCAGCCAATTGGCAAGGTTTTAATGAACTCACAGCCTACATTGAAGCTAACCCGCGCCAGCGCTGTTCCTTGGGGACGACATCGCTACAAATCGGCGAATTGAGTTCCCCAAAAATGCCACCTGGAACCAAAGTCCAAGCTTTTTCCAATCGTCTTCCCGGCGGCATGATTGCTGAACCCAAACGGCGGGCAGATAACTTATCGGCATTAGGTTATCAGTTGATGGCCGTTGGTGCAAACTTCCCAAATGCTGTCAAACAAGACCCGCTATATCTTCACTTTGCCCTGCCAAAAGGATCGAGTGTTGAACTCAGAACAATTTGGCAAAATTTTCTGAAAAACACCGCAGCTAAGAATGAAGATGGGACAGTAACAGTTGATGAAATTAAACTTTACCGCGAAAACGAGATGGTTTTCCAATCCAACAAAATGGTTGGCTTGGCACTGCCAAAACGTCCTGAATTTATCAACTCAACGGTGACAATTCCCGTACTGTGGGGAGAAGTTAATAACTCCGTGGCGTTGCTGAAATCTCTCAGGTTGGCATTGGAAATGAGTTTGGCATTTGAGTTTGGCTTTCCCTTTGTTTTGGGTGCAAATCTGGAAGTAGAACCAACTTGGGATTTTTTCGGAAAAGTTGAGGGAATTTCGTCATCTTTGCAGCCACTATTAGGCAGCGGCCAGTATCGGCGAAACGGTCATTTATCCAAGGAAGAACGGCGCACGGCAGTCACGGCAGAGCAAGTTTTAGAAAGGCTGCGCTGTATCGGAAAGCTAGCTATTTCGGTGGCAAGTATTCAGAAAAAAGATGACTGTTTGTATGACTTGGCGCGGGCGGCAACTCGTCCCCTGAGTTTCTATTACGTCCTGCTGCGCTGGCTGTTGCGGGAACAAGACGATCCAAATTTGGAGGCAATTTGGTCGCGCATAAAAGAACCTTTGAATACTTTACTGAGGAGTCTCATGTCAGAAGAACACGATCGCGTTTCTAGCTATCTCAAGCAAGCCGCACACATTGCCGAATTTGCCAAGTTGCGTGGCAGTTCCTTCCGCCGCACTGCCCAAACTGAGCCGTTTTCGGAGTTTATCAAAGCTGTGCGATCGCGAAAATCTCATATGGATTGGGACACGGTATTTGCCGCCCTAGTGCAGCAATATCACAACCGTCTCGATCGCATTCGAGAACACGGCGTGGGTGCGACAAAATACGAACAAGTCAAGCAGTTTTATCAAGTCTTGCAACAACTGTTTGAGCAGGTTTATCACTCGCGTCCCGAACGACTGCTAACTGATAGCAAAACCCTCGAAGCTGCCTACTTGTTTTTTTTACAAGAAGCGCGTCAAGAACTTAAGTCTAAAACCGAATCTGAATCTACATCTAAAACCGAATCAGAAACCACATCTGTAAACAATTAGGAGAATACAAAATGTCGATCGCAAAATTACAACCATTCCTCGCCCCCAACTACGAAAACTTCCCCAAAGGCCGCACTATTGGGATTGTTGTCCTTCGTACTACGCAATCGGAAACCATTTTTCGGACAGAGGGAACGGGGGAACCGATGTGTAGTGAATACGTGCAAGCTGGGATTGAAGATACCGAATCAATTCCTCGGTTGGTGATGACAAAACGCAAACAAGTTGCACCGGAACGACGAAAAGGACGAGAGTTTTTGCGATCGCACAATCTTCTCCACACGGCACCAAAAACTGATGCAATTTGTGCTCTCAATACCAATGCGCCTTGTGAAATGTGCGTTGATTGCTTCCTTTACGGCTTCGCTGCGGGGGGAGAAGGGGCGCAAAAAAGCCGGGTGTGGACAGAGGATGCGTTTAGCGTATTGCACTCGACGGAACTAATTGCCGATCGCACCATCAATGCTATCTTTGAAACCGGAACTATGCGCGATGAAAAAGGTAACGCTTCGACGGCCCTCAACACCAGCGAATACATCAAGCCTGGGGTTCATTTCCTCGATATTGTCACCCTCAAAGATGTCACCGCTGACGAACTGCGCTACACCCTCGGCAACATTTTATTAACTACTCGTTACGGTGCTGTTTCCAGCCGCATCGGACGCATGGAAAATCAAATTCTCGGTGTATTTGGTGGTATTGCTGAACTGCCAAGTTCTCTCGAATTGGTACAAGGAATTTATGACAAGCTGAAAGCCAAAAATACCGCCCTAGAACATCCTTTAAAAACCGCCTTTTTAGTAGATGCAACTCAGGAAATAATCGGTAATTGGACAAATAAACGAGGCATTTCGATGCAACTTTCCCCAGCAGAACGTGATGCGCTGATTGCCGATGTCGATCGACATTGGTCGCTACCGGAACAAGAAACATTCCTCAAACGCCTTGATGAATCCTACGCACCTTGGCGAAAGGTGAAAAGTGAAGGAGGTGGGAAGAAAGGAAAGGGTAAAAAATCAGAATAATCACAATTGTAGGGGCGAACCGCTTTCGCCCTTCCTAGAATTAGGAAACAGGAGAAAAATCTACATCTTCATACAAATCCTCGATCGCACAAGAAAAATCAATACTAGCTAGATGAATTGTATCTCCTGCTTTATGCGGATAGAGAATCCACTGTCCAAACTCGTTGCGGCGAAAAACATCGACTTGGATGCGAGTTTGGGTGATGAGGACATATTCTTGCAGGGTTTCTAAATTGCGGTAATCTGCAAATTTGTCCCCTCGATCGAATGCTTCGGTTGTCGGCGATAACACTTCTACAATCAAGCAGGGATAACGCAAGAAATTTTTAAATTCCCTGTCCCGCCGATCGCAAGTTACTGCTATGTCTGGGTAGTAATAAATGTCGATCGACTCAATCCGAACCTTTGTATCAGAAATATATGGAAGACAACCTCCTCCGCGCAGATGATTTCTCAGCAACACATACTGATTTCCAGCAATCAACACGTGAGTATTACTTGCGCCTGCCATTGCATAAACATCACCCTGCCTGTATTCATGTTTAATCGAACTCTTTTCCTCTAATTGGAGGTACTCTTCTGGAGAAAGATAGCCTGAATTTTGACTTGCAACCATATTCTTCATCCATCCTTCTTAATTTATGACGCAAAATCCGTCCAACTCCATTTTGACACATTCTACTGCACATTTAATCGAACTCTGGTGCGCCGAACCCGTGTTTTTTGCATCGCGGGAATTGTCGGATACTTACTATACTGAAGGGGCGATCGGCAATTATGCACTAGCCTATGCTTTAGGTTGGGCGCGATCGCCCTATCGCCTCACCGGACAAGACACCAGTAGACCTCGATATATCGAAGATTTAACACCCCTTTCCGGTAATAGCTACATCCTCCCCGCATGGCCGGCTGACGGCACTTTATCCTTCCGATTTGAGCGGTTTAACGCCCTTTCTGACTCCTATTGGTATGCCATGACAAATAACCGAGTAGCAACGGCGCGGGAAGATTTGCCGCTGAGTCGCACGGGTAAAAAACCCAGTACCTATCGCCCTAGCAACTTCCCCCAAACCGGGCGATTGCGAGTAATTGAACGGGGAAATCGGTTTCAAACTTTGGTATTTGGCGATCGCGAATTGCCCGAATACATTCGCGTCGGCAAATTTACCAGCAAAGTCCGCGTTGAAATCATTAAAAAACTCGATGTTATTCAACTTCCGGTTGGCGATTATCGCTGCAATACCTATCTCAGCGCCACAGACTTACCTGCAAATATCGAACTCCTAGCTTTCGACTTAATTTCGATGCCGCCCGCATCGTTATTGAAGAATCTTTCCTTTCGCAGTGAGGCGTTGAAAGTAGGTGATTTCATTCTCCCAGCTAACCTTGAATTTTGTGGTGGAAATAACAATGGATAATCTGAAAATTAAACTCGAACCTGCCAGTATTTCTGCTTGTCCTAAATTGCCTCAACCATTGGAATTTATGGAACAAGCCTTGCAGCATCAAGTCGATGTTTATGAAGCGTCAGAAAATAATGATATCATTCTCGATCTCGCACCGACGGGAACGGGAAAAACCAAAGCTGGATTGAGTGTTTTGCTGCACAATTCTCAGCGCAATGCTATCTATATCGCCCCGACAAATGCTTTGATTGACCAACAAACGGAAGCAGCCGAAAAATTTGTTCGGGATGCGCGTTTACCTCATCTTGTGAAAGCTGCTTCTGCTAGACAAGTCCATTCCTGGCCAGATAATCGAGTTGGCAAACGTTCAGGGGAAAAAATCTATAATGTTTTGCGCGAACCTGCAACTATTTTTCCTGAATGTGGTGGCGGTAGACCAATTTTGCTGGTGACAAACCCCGATATTTTCTACTACGCGACGTTTTTTGCTTACAATAATCTCGATCGCGGAAATATTGCCAGTGAATTTTACAGCAGTTTCTCCACCGTAATTTTCGATGAATTTCACCTCTACGATGCCAAACAATTAGTTAGCTTGTTTTTCTATCTGGCTTTATCGAAAGAGTTTGGCTACTTTCAGTACAAGCGAAAAATTGTTCTGTTGACGGCAACGCCAGAACCTGCTTGCGAAGAAGCCTTAAATGTCTTAGGAAAAAATGGGGTGAAAATTGCTCGAATTGATGGGAAGAGTCAAATTAGTCATCTGCGTCCTTCTCAAACTGAAGTCAATCTCGAAATTCGCAAGCAGGTTGATAAAGAAACTACGATCGCAGAAATCGTTCAAGAAGTTCTGCGACGACTCAGAGAAAATCCCGACCAAAATGGGGCGGTAATTCTGGATGCCAAAGATACTCTAGGGCGCATTTCTGACCAATTGCGCGATCGCGGATTTGCCGATAATTGCGGGCGGATTACAGGCGATACACCCAAGGAAAAACGGGCGCTAGCAGCCCAAAAACAAGTGATTCTAGCTACGAGTACCGTCGATGTCGGCTTCAACTTCGATCGCGATAATCCACCACCCAGACAAAATCTCGATTGGTTGATTTTTTCCACGCGCGATCGCTTTTCATTTTGGCAACGCATCGGGCGTGTCGGACGGGTTTTAGGAAAAACGCAAACCGAAATTCCTTCAGAGGCGATCGCCTATTTACCCGATCGCGCTTGGGAACAAGGCATCGCACAACTTGACTGTAGTGGCGGGCGCAATTCTCTGACAGAAATGTTAGAAAGTCTAGAGTGCATGAAGCGTCCCTTTCTCGACATTTACTGGCGTTCTGAAGCCTTTCTAGAAATTGCAAAACCTTTACTAGAACTAGAAATATTGTTTGACAAGTTGCCCGAAGCAAGTTTAGTTACACAGCTTTATCAAACCCTGCAAATAGTGTTAGGAGGCAAGCGAGACTGGAACTGTTATCGCAAGCGGATGAAAGTATTACAAGGTGCGGAAAATGTGGCTAAATCTACTATCAAACAAATTCAAAAAGAGTGGCAATACATTAAAGGCGGGCAAAACTGCGTCAAGAGTTTTATGCAAGCCAATTACCCGGAAGATTGGGAAGAAATTGATTCGGGGAGAAGTTCGATCGAACTAATTGAGGAAAAGATTTGCAAAAACCAAAAAATCGCCGAAAAATTCAAAGAGTATGCAATGATTCTCAAAGCCAGCTATGCACCGCTGTTTAAATTCCGAGAAAGCTTGTTTGAAAATGTCAAGATTTACGACCCCCACAATTTCTTACTCGATGAAGTTGGCGAAACTAATCTCGATCCGATTCACCTGCTGAGATTTTTTGAATTTGCCTCAGATGAAAATGGGATTGTGCTTACCCATCGCGCTGCCCAAACCTACGGACTCAAATTCGCTTTGCAAGTTGCAGATTTAGAAGAATTTGCTAACAACTATCTCTGCAAACTGTATGCCTTCAAAAATTGTACGATCGAACGCACTATCGGCGATATTGTGCGTCCCACAGCGCTAATTTCTCAGCTTTCACCGCCATTAATGCCCGGTGTTATTGTCCAAGAACACCGCAAAAATCGCTGGGCGATTATCAAACTAAAAAAACAAGGAATCGAATGCTATTCGATTACGGTCAAAGATAGCTTTGCTGCCAAGGAGTATACATTTTTTCCGAGTTTATCGGGAATTTTGGCGATCGCCTCCGCTGGCATTACCTTAAGATGTCCTGACAATCAAGAATTTTGGGTAGTTTGAATTATGCCACACAGCCTCGTTCTCAACATTCTTCCCCTATCTCCCATCTCTCCCGGATACTTGACAGGAAGACACATCCATGCTTTATTTCTCACTCTTGTCAGTTCAGCCGATCGCAATTTAGGAAACTACCTACACGAATCACAAATAGATAAATCCTTCACACTAAGCCCCCTGCAAATTCAAAAACCATCCAACCAAAAGCCCGCACGTTACTTACAGTGGGAACACGACAAACAGATTGCCGCTGAAACACCCTGTTGGCTGCGAATTTCCCTGTTAGATGACACATTGTTTGGTCAATTAACCCAGCTTTGGTTGAACTTAAATCCCAAAGATCCCTGGCATCTCGGCCCGGCGGATTTACTGATTACCAGCATCCAGGGAACCGCGCAATCGGGCCAACCTTGGGCAAATGCTTGTAACTATCAAGAATTGTACGATCGCGCTTCTGATTGCGATCGCACCCTATCATTCCAGTTTGCGACACCCGTAGCCTTTCGTCAAGGTAAATACGACATGGCACTCCCAACCAGAGATGCACTATTCAACAGCCTTCTCCATCGCTGGAACAAATACAGCGGCATTGAATTTTCCGACATTGCCTTAGATGCAATATTTCCCAGTTTTTTTGATATTTCCACCGAAATTATCGCTGACTCGCGCAGTAAATTTATCGGCTCAATTGGAGGGATTACCTATAAAATTATGGGCGAAGTAGAATCAGTAAAAATCAAGCAACTGAATGCTTTAGCTGATTTTGCTCTCTACTGCGGAGTTGGTCGAAAAACCACGATGGGGATGGGCATAGTACGCCGCCTTGCTATTAATAAGAGTTAAAAAAGCTTTCGAGGGCGGGCAAGATGCCCACCCCACAATCAAACTAAACTCTTTGTGGAACAGGCCGGAAAGCCTGTTGCTAACTATGGTTCTCCAACCACCCACAATCAAACTAAAATCTTTGTGGAACAGGCCGGAAAGCCTGTTGCTAATTCTAGTTCTCCAACCACCCACAATCAAACTAAAATCTTTGTGGAACAGGCCGGAAAGCCTGTTGCTAATTCTAGTTCTCCAACCACCCACAATCAAACTAAACTCCTTGTGGAACAGGCATCTTGCCTGTTGCTAATTTCCTAATTACCAATCTCCTACAAACCATCAAAACTATGAACGATGACGACTACATTTCCATCGCATCTCTCAATCAATACTCCTACTGCCCTCACCGCTGTTGGCGAATGTCTTGCGCGGGAGAATTCACCGACAATCAGTATACCATTGAAGGGACAAGTTTGCACGATCGCGTTCACACGATGGGCGAAATTAACCGCGATGAAACTTGGCAAGTTCGGGCGATTTGGCTCAAGTCTGAAAAGTATAAACTCATCGGGAAATCCGACTTAATTGAATCAACCGATGGTGAGATTTATCCCGTTGAGTACAAGCGCGGGCGGAAGGGGGAATGGGATAACGACGAGTTGCAAGTTTGCGCTCAAGCTTTGTGTTTGGAGGAGATGACTGGGAAAAATATTGCGACTGGATATGTCTATTACGCGCAGTCGCATCAGCGGCAATTAGTGGATATTTCTGAGCAATTGAGACAGGAGGCAATTATGACTATTTCTGCAATTCAAATTTTACTGCAAACTGGCAAAATGCCACCAGCAAATTATAGCAAACGCTGTCAAGGTTGCAGCCTTTATCAGCAATGTTTGCCCCAAGCTGCTGAGAAAGTCCTGCGCTATCAAGAAGCTAATTAAACCTTATTTTTTGGAGTCAATCATGGGAACACTTTATATCAATCAAGATGATGTTTTTATCGGGAAAACAGATGAACGCCTCAATGTCAAGGCAAAAAATCAAACGTTACAAGATGTACCTTTGATTCATTTAGATGGAGTGGTGATTGTGGGACGGGCGACTATTTCCCCGGCTGCGGTTGCAGAATTACTTCAACGGAAAATTCCTCTGACTTTCATCACCGATACAGGTCACTATTTGGGTAAGCTGGAACCGGAATTAAGTAAAAACATTTTCGTTCGGAATGCTCAATGGAAAGCGGCGGGGGAAACTCCGCAAGCTATTCATGTTGTCCAGGGTTTTATTCGGGGGAAATTGAAGAACTATCGCACGAGTTTATCTCAAACTCAGCGGGAACATTCGGAACTAAATTTAGGTTCGGCAATTATGCAGATTTCAAATGCGATCGCCAAAATTGACAAAACTGACAACATTAACTCTTTGCGCGCACAGGAAGGTGCTGGGAGTGCGGCATATTTCAGGGTTTTCAACCAATTAATTCGGGCGGAAGGCTTTGTGTTTAAACCGCGACACCGCCCAGCTACCGATCCGGTGAATTCTTTGATGAATTTTGCTTATACGCTGCTAAGTCACGATGTCCAAAGTGCGATTAATATTGTCGGATTTGACCCTTATTTAGGATACCTTCATGTGCAGCGCTACGGCCGGGTGGGTTTAGCATTTGATTTGATGGAAGAGTTCCGCCCGTTGGTGGCTGATAGTGTAATTCTCAACGCGATTAACCGCCGGATTCTGACGCCGAATGATTTCACTGTGGAACCGCTGAGTAATGTGGTGCGACTGTCGGAAACGGGACGGAAAGAGTTTTTGAGGTTGTATGAAAAGAAGAAGCAGTCTGAGTTTAAGCATCCTGTTTTGAAACGTAAGTGCACTTATCAAGAGGCTTTTGAGATTCAGGGGCGGCTGTTGGCGAAATATTTGATGGGCGAGATTGACAAATATCCACCTTTAGTTTTGTACTAGATATGCACATTCTGATTTCTTACGATATTTCGGAAGACAAGCGCCGGACTAAGATTCACAAAATGCTGAAGTCTTATGGGCAGTGGATGCAGTACAGTGTGTTTGAGTGTGCTGATTTGACTGAGACGCAATACGCTAAGTTGCGATCGCGCCTGAACAAAGTCATTAAACCGAACGAGGACAGTATTATGTTTTTTCCGCTGTGCGCCTGCTGTCAAGGTAAGATTGAACGTATTGGTGGGGTAGTTCCGGCCGATCGCACAATATTTTTTGCCTAGTTTCCGTGAACTGGTAGGTGTTAAAATAGGGGTATCAAATTTTTCGGCTGAAACTCATGTGCAGCAAGAGTTTGATGCCCCTAGCCTGAAAAAACGATTCACGGAAAGTCTGAAAGCTTTACAGGACAACGTTTTTGGAGTGAGTATGGAAAAGTGGTGGTTGACAAGTCGAAGGGTGGAATGGTACTTTTGTTTTAGGTTCACGGAACAGCACCTTGAAAACCAAATAGAGCAAGGCTTCTGGAGCGGGCGGCCGCAATAAACCTAAATCCCTATCAGGGATTGAAACAAACTAACTTAACAGGAATCCAAAATGCCAATTGCCGCAAGCCGCAATAAACCTAAATCCCTATCAGGGATTGAAACGTTGAGTCTACTTTTTTATCAGGTTGGAGATTGAGATCGTCGCCGCAATAAACCTAAATCCCTATCAGGGATTGAAACGCGATCGAAAACCCTGAGTCTGGTAGAAATAGCAACGCCGCAATAAACCTAAATCCCTATCAGGGATTGAAACAAAGGTGTTGAGGCGATGCTAACAATTGGATAAAGTGCTAGCCGCAATAAACCTAAATCCCTATCAGGGATTGAAACGAAAGACTCCAAATCTTAAATCTCCTAGAAGCCAACGAAGCCGCAATAAACCTAAATCCCTATCAGGGATTGAAACGGATAACACTGGAGCAGGTTGAAGGTTACGCACCTTGCGCCGCAATAAACCTAAATCCCTATCAGGGATTGAAACCAAGACTAATACCGCAGGAACTTTACCAGGACTCCCCTAAGCCGCAATAAACCTAAATCCCTATCAGGGATTGAAACGCGAAAACTACAGGAGTAGCACCAAAAGCCCTAAGGCCGCAATAAACCTAAATCCCTATCAGGGATTGAAACGTCAGATACCACGTTGCTACCGTAATTAATTACGCCGCAATAAACCTAAATCCCTATCAGGGATTGAAACTAGGAATGGGATTAACTCAGTAGAGCTAATATCAGCCGCAATAAACCTAAATCCCTATCAGGGATTGAAACTGTTTACCTTGGTTAGCAAACATTACTGCCCTTTTTCTGCCGCAATAAACCTAAATCCCTATCAGGGATTGAAACATCCCGAACCATGAAAACTGAACACAATTACATCGGGCCGCAATAAACCTAAATCCCTATCAGGGATTGAAACGCTACATCGAAGTCGCCGACCAATTGGATGGAGATATCCAGCCGCAATAAACCTAAATCCCTATCAGGGATTGAAACGTTCGATCGTCGGTGTAGCAATCTTAGCTTTGGGGCCGCAATAAACCTAAATCCCTATCAGGGATTGAAACATGACGGATTTTGGATATCAGAAGCTCAATTAAATCGTCTTAGCCGCAATAAACCTAAATCCCTATCAGGGATTGAAACCTTTCTCAAGTTGGGATCGGGCTTTATCGCGCTCGCCGCAATAAACCTAAATCCCTATCAGGGATTGAAACAATTCCTCTTCCTGAATACAAAATAGATGGTTATTGCCGCAATAAACCTAAATCCCTATCAGGGATTGAAACGATCCACCAAGCCTTATCTTTAAATTGGTCACTTTGAGCCGCAATAAACCTAAATCCCTATCAGGGATTGAAACCTGCCGTATCGATCGACTGTAATAGGTTGCAGCTTCACTTTAGCCGCAATAAACCTAAATCCCTATCAGGGATTGAAACTTATGGGTGTTAATAAAGCTGGCAAAATTTACCGCATAGGCCGCAATAAACCTAAATCCCTATCAGGGATTGAAACGGCCGGGACAAAGAACCCACGAGTTTTTTAAAACCTTGCGCCGCAATAAACCTAAATCCCTATCAGGGATTGAAACTTAGATGATTCTTGCTTATGTCTTAGTTGTTAGCGCCGCAATAAACCTAAATCCCTATCAGGGATTGAAACTTAAAAATGTTTATGCCCGTGTAACGCCTGAAACGGCCGCAATAAACCTAAATCCCTATCAGGGATTGAAACACCTGGCAAAAAAATGCCACAAAAAATCCACAAAAGCGCCGCAATAAACCTAAATCCCTATCAGGGATTGAAACATCGGACATAAACAACAATCGAATACAGGGATACCCCTTAGCCGCAATAAACCTAAATCCCTATCAGGGATTGAAACAGATGACTTCAAAAAAGGGGATATGAAACCCTTTGCCGCAATAAACCTAAATCCCTATCAGGGATTGAAACAGTGTAGTGCTTGTAACACTGTACTACCGCGCATCAAGCCGCAATAAACCTAAATCCCTATCAGGGATTGAAACACGGGAATCTGTTAGAAATTGGTTGTTTCCAATGCCGCAATAAACCTAAATCCCTATCAGGGATTGAAACTTGGGCTGGCGATTCTCTCATTGGTTGCCTGCTCCGCCGCAATAAACCTAAATCCCTATCAGGGATTGAAACGCGGACTTCTATTTAAATTGGGAGTTCCGCTTTTGCCGCAATAAACCTAAATCCCTATCAGGGATTGAAACTGAAATGACTAAAGCTTGGGATAGGTTAACTAAGCCGCAATAAACCTAAATCCCTATCAGGGATTGAAACCGATCGCCCTGATTAAGAATTCAGATATTGATTCGGCCGCAATAAACCTAAATCCCTATCAGGGATTGAAACCTTGTGGAAAATCGGCGATCGCACTGTGGGGATTAGCGCCGCAATAAACCTAAATCCCTATCAGGGATTGAAACTGTCAATATTGCGATCGTACCAAAGTAGAGAATGCCGCAATAAACCTAAATCCCTATCAGGGATTGAAACCAATAAAAGCTATAAGTTTTTGAGCTAATTTCATGCCGCAATAAACCTAAATCCCTATCAGGGATTGAAACCCAGCAGCGCCGCCAATAGCCCAAGGCAAAACTCGCCGCAATAAACCTAAATCCCTATCAGGGATTGAAACGAGGGCTATTGAATGAATCAGAAGCGTCTCTATGCCGCAATAAACCTAAATCCCTATCAGGGATTGAAACCATCCCCATATGTTGCGTCACGGTTGCGGTTACTAGCCGCAATAAACCTAAATCCCTATCAGGGATTGAAACTCTGGCTTTGCAAGATTATCCATACTGATAAACTGAACGCCGCAATAAACCTAAATCCCTATCAGGGATTGAAACCAAGTGATTGAATAATAGGTGAAGCATTCGTCGATTCAGCCGCAATAAACCTAAATCCCTATCAGGGATTGAAACTGGCAGCCGGAAACTCTTATATTCGTGCAGCCACAGATTTTAACCTGTAGGCTGCAACCGCACTCAAAATATCTCTAAAGACTACTGATCTTCAGCATAGATAAATCGATACAATTCACTAGGATCTGGCTCAGCGCTTTTCTCAGCAAAATCTACTGCATCATCAATTACTGCTTCAATCTTTTTCTCGATCGCCTTTAATTCCTCAGCAGTAGCCAAAGTGCGATCGATCAAATCAGCAGCCAACCTCTTAATCGGATCGCGAGGGAACCAAAATTCCTTCTCTTCCTTAGAACGCAACTCATCAGGATCTGCCAAAGAATGCCCGCGAAAACGATAAGTCAAAGCCTCAATCACCGTCGGCCCCTCACCAGCCCGCGCCCGCGCCACAGCCTCTTTTGCCACTTCCCGCACCGCCAAAACATCCATCCCGTCAACCTCAACTCCAGCCATGCCAAAAGCATGAGCCTTTTTGTAAATCAGCGGGTCAGAAGTAGCTCGTTCATGGGACATTCCGATCGCCCATTTGTTGTTTTCCACCACATAAAGAATCGGCAACTTCCACAAAGCAGCCATATTCAAACACTCAAAAAATTGCCCGTTATTCGCAGCACCATCGCCAAAAAAACAAGCAGTCACCCCATCGGAACCCTCATCGCCCAAAGCTTCACGCCGATACTTTGATTGAAAAGCCGCCCCCGTCGCCACAGGAATCCCCTCAGCCACAAAAGCATAGCCCCCCAAAAGTCGGTGTTCCGCCGAAAACATATGCATCGAACCGCCCCGGCCCTTCGAGCAACCGGTCTCCTTTCCGAACAACTCCGCCATCACCTCCCGCGCCGGCACACCAGCGCTCAAAGCGTGAACGTGGTCGCGATAGGTGCTGCTAACATAGTCTGTGCTATCCCGGCGCATCGATCGAATCACCCCAGTAGAAACAGCCTCCTGGCCGTTGTACAAGTGCACAAAACCAAACATTTTGCCCCGGTAATACATCTCAGCACACTTGTCCTCAAAAAAGCGCCCCAAGACCATATCCTCGTAAAGCATCAAACCTTCATCGCGAGAAATAGTTACGCTTGTTGCGTCAAAAGCTGGTAAAGTCCGTTCCTGAACCATAAAAAATTAATACCCGATCGGCGAACTAGACATCATTATTTAAACGCAGATAGGAGACCAGCGCAGCAGAAAATGGTCGAACATTTTCCAAGCAGGTCACAAATATTTGTTAAAATAAGCTTGAATAGGGGATTTTGCCAAGACTGGGACAACCAAATCCCGTCTCAAGTCGGTTAAGTTGTCAATAGTCCTTTTGTTAAAAACCAACCTTAGTTAAGATAGGCTAATTCAGTCGCTAGCGCTTTGGGGAAGTGGACAGTGCTCATTCCACTAGATTATTACCGGATTTTGGGTCTACCGATTCAAGCTACTGCCGAACAGTTGCAGCAAGCTCATCGCGATCGCACATTACAACTTCCACGCAGGGAGTATTCCGAAGTGGCGATCGTCGCCCGCAAACAACTGCTCGACGAAGCCTGCGCCCTTCTGTCAGACTCAGACGGGCGTAAAGCTTACGATGCCAGTTTTTTGGTCAAAACTTACGATCGCGAATCAGAAGCAGGAATTTTAGCCAAGCATCAGAGGTCAAAAACCTCAACAGGCACGGCCACAGTCCTGCAAGACTCAGAAGAAACAGACTGGCAAGAGTCCGGGGTTTTAGACGCTACTCCAGACCCCCACACTCCAAGTATTGAAATCGACGACAACCAATTCGTAGGAGCCCTGCTCGTACTGCAAGAACTGGGAGAATACGAACTCGTACAGAAACTGGGCAGACCCTATCTCAACAATGGCAGTACCGGGATCGAAGAAGGGCGCTTCGGCGACAAAGAGCTCGTGGGGCCCGATATAGTTCTAACCGTAGCCCTGTCCTGCTTAGAACTCGGCCGGGAACAGTGGCAGCAAGGTCAATACCAGAATGCAGCCAAGTCACTAGACGCAGGCCAAGAACTACTGCTGCGCGAAAGCCTATTTCCAAGCGTGAGGGGTGAAATGCAAACCGATATATACAAACTCCGTCCGTACAACATCCTAGAGTTACTATCCCTCCCCGAAGATCAAGTATCCGAACGCCGTCAAGGGCTGAAAATCCTGCGAGAAATGCTCGAAGAAAGGGGTGGCATAGATGGTTCCGGGGACGATCGATCGGGTTTGGGTATAGAAGATTTCCTGCGCTTCGTCCAGCAACTGCGGAAACACCTAACCAGCAGTGAGCAGCAGACCCTATTTGAAGCAGAAGCTGGTCGCCCCTCCGCAGTAGCCACTTACCTCTCGGTCTACACCCTATTAGCCCAGGGATTTGCCGCCAGACAGCCCTCTATGATCCGCCGCGCCAAGCTGATGCTGATGCAGTTGGGCCGTCGCCAAGATGTTCACCTCGAAAAAGCTGTATGTTCTCTGCTGCTGGGCCAAACAGAAGAAGCCAGCAGAGCCCTTGAACTCAGTTCGGAAAAAGAACCCCTCGCCTTCATTCGCGAAAATTCTCAAGATTCTCCCGATTTGTTGCCAGGATTGTGCTTGTACGCCGAACACTGGCTACAAGAAGAAGTGTTTCCGCACTTCCGGGACTTGGCAAAGCACTCAGTTTCTTTGAAAGATTACTTTGCCGACCCCAAGGTACAAGCCTACCTGGAAGCATTGCCACTTGATACAGAAACCACAAACGAGTGGGTTGTTGTGCAACCTCGTTCTGGTGGCAAGCCCCAAGTGCGATCGCAACTAATATCCTCACTCCACCCATCCCCAACCGATTCTGGGCGATCGGCTACAGTCACCTTCACCCCCCTCGCCCCAGCCCAATCTACCCCTGGGCAAAGCCCCAAATATCAGGGAACCGCAGCCGCGCCCATGCCCCCAACCAGCGCCCAGGGCCCCACACCTACTCAGATCGGATCGACCTCAAACGAGCATCATCGGCGACCACCGCATTCATCCCGTCGCAGTTCCAGGAATAGTGCTGGGTTGATGGGTAATTTGGTCGATCGGGCTAAGAAACTTGGTTCACAAATCTCCACCCAAGTCAAGTCCATGCCTCGAAATCGGCTGGGATTGCTTTTAGCGGCAGTTTTTCTGAGCCTGTTCATTCTGTGGTTAATCTTCAGTATTTTGGGTAACATCGTCCAAGCTCTCTCAGGCCCATATCTGCAAGGAGAACAAGCCCTAGTCAGCATCGAAGCACCACCGATCGAAATCCCTGCATTACCCCCCGCACCCCCTGAACCGAGCGCCCCCGCTCCAGAATCGGGTTCAATCACTGAACAAACAGGTGAGCAAATCATTCAGAGTTGGCTGTCAGCCAAAGCAGCAGCCTTGGGCCCCAATCACATTGTCGAGGAATTGAAGCAAGTGCTGACAGAACCAGCCTTGTCTCGCTGGCAATTGATGGCAGCAGCTCAACAGCGAAACAACGCCCACCAGAGTTATAAACACAAGCTCCAAGTTACAAAGGTAACAGCAAATCCGACTAATCCCGATCGGGCGGAAGTAGAAGCCGAAGTTAACGAAAAGGCCGAAGTGTTCGATCGCGAACAGCTAGTTACTTCCCGCAACGAAAACCTCCGTATCCGTTACGACTTGATCCGCCAAGACGGACAATGGCGAATCATGGATTGGCAAGTTATGAAGTAGGGAATTGGGAATTGGGAATTGGGAATTGGGAATTNCCAATAACCAATAACCAATAACCACGGACTTCTTCCTTCTGCTATAGTTTTAAATTCTTGGATGGGGGTTGTAAATTGAAGATTATTGTTGAAGGCTGGCGTTCTACTTATCACTCCTATTCAGTAGCCAATCAATTTCAAATGTTGGAAATGCTCGATCGCCCTGAAGTAGAACTTTTACACCGCGATATGCCCTATATAGACCCAGCTTGGCAAACAACAACCAGTTTATTCGATCGCCCAATTGAAAGATTACTGAAAAGCATTCCTAGCCCTTCCCCAAATCAGTCGGCCGATGTCACCCTACGAATGTACTGTCCTTGGAACTTTGCAGCATCAACTAGCGCCCAAACTTGGGTATTTGCAGCTACTGAATGGGGAGTTATTACTAATTTGTTATTAGAGGCGATCGGCGTAAATTCAATCACCGAAACCCCAGTTAACTCCCAAGTCAAAATTATTACACCTTCAGCTTGGTCAAAAGCCGGATTAATTCGCAGCGGAGTTGAGTGCGATCGCATTACGACTGTACCACTCGGCGCTGACACCGACATTTACTATCCCCCATCCGATCAGCAGCGTCAAACACTACGCAAAACCTTCGGGTGGGAAGACTATTTTATATTTTTAAACATCGGAGGCCAAACCGATCGCAAAGGCATTCGCCCCTTATTAAAAGCCTTCGCTGCCGTAGTTGACAAATATCCTCATGCCCGATTAGTTTTAAAAGGTTCAGAATTGTTCTATCCCTCAAGAGACGAGATTGTCAAAGCCAGTCGAGTTGTCCTCAACGATGCAGAAAGGGCAAAAGTTTCACCGCGATTAATTTATACTAACCACCAGCTATCATTTACTCAAATAGCTCAACTCTACCAAGCAGCCGACGCTTACGTTTCTCCCTATCTTGCAGAAGGCTTTAATCTACCAGTTTTAGAAGCAGCAGCTTGCGGTTTACCCGTTATCTGTACAGCAGGTGGCCCCACTGACGATTTCACTCACCCAGACTTTGCACTACCAATAGAAAGTAAATTTAGGACTCTTAACTTTGAAGGGGAAAACATATTTATTTTAGCTCCAGAATGGGAACATTTAACTCAGTTGATGCAGACAGTTATCGAACAACCTGCATTTACAACCAAAGCTCGACTTGCAGGCCCACATTTTGTCTCTGAAAACTTTACTTGGAAGCACGCAGTAGACAAGTTGCTGGATGTGATATCAATTTCGGTTGCATCATAAATAACAAACCACAAAAAACAAGATACAATAAGAACCACAAGTTCCAGCGATCGACCTTATTTCACAGTCAATGCTATGCAATCTACAACAAATCAGTCCGAGACAGAGCCGACAATGGACGCGCCCAAACATGGCTTGCCCGTTACCATTATTACAGGATTCCTTGGTAGTGGCAAAACAACCCTGCTCAACCACATCCTGACCAACCAGCAAGGTTTGAAAACAGCAGTTTTAGTCAACGAATTTGGCGAAATCGGCATCGACAACGAACTCATAGTCAGTACCGACGACAACATGGTCGAGCTGAACAACGGCTGTATTTGCTGCACGATTAACGAAGATTTGGTAAATGCAGTTTACAAAGTTTTAGAACGTCAAGAAAATCTAGATTATCTAGTAGTAGAAACCACTGGACTCGCCGATCCACTACCAGTAGCTCTGACTTTTTTAGGCACTGAATTGCGAGACTTGACTCGTCTCGATTCCATTGTGACTGTAGTAGATGCGGCCAATTACAGTTTAGATTTGTTCAACTCTCAAGCAGCTTATAGTCAAATTGCTTACGGTGATATTATTGTCCTCAATAAAACAGATTTGGTGGACGAAGCAGAGTTGGATTTGTTGGAAGTTAAGATTCGCGATGTCAAAGAAGGTGCTCGAATTCTGCGAACAGTAAACTCGCAAGTTCCACTGCCACTCGTTCTCAGTGTAGGATTGTTTGAATCGGACAAATATTTCCAATCTGAAGAAACTGCTAGCAGTCATGCTCATCACGATCATGCTCATCACGATCATGCTCATCACGATGAACATGAACACCACCACGCTCATCACGACCACGCTCATCACGATGAACATGAACACGATCATGCTCATCACGATCATGCTCATCACGATCATGCTCATCACGATCATGCTCATCACGACCACGCTCATCACGACCATTCCGACCATTTACAAAATGACGGATTTACCTCAATTTCATTTCAGAGTGATAAGCCGTTTTCTCTAAGGAAATTTCAATATTTCTTAGACAATCAACTGCCAACAAATGTGTTTCGGGCAAAAGGGATTATGTGGTTTGAAGAAAGCCCCAAACGCCATATTTTTCACTTGAGTGGCAAGCGATTTTCGATGGACGATACTGAGTGGAAAGGTGAACCCAAAAACCAGCTTGTGCTGATTGGTCAAGGTTTGGATATCGAGGGTTTGCGATCGCAATTAGAAAACTGTCTCTGTATGCCTTCACCCAATCGCGGCAAAGGATTCGGGAAAGGCTAAACATAGAATACCTTAACTCGTTCTACCTACTGGTTTCCCAGCTCTGCCTGGGAACCGAGGTCTAGAGGCTCTGCCTCGCTGGTAACGAGTAGTAGAGGACACGGCAGTAGCAGAGGACACGGCAGTAGCAGAGGACACGGCAGTAGTAGAGGACACGGCAGTAGTAGAGGACACGGCAGTAGTAGAGGACACGGCAGTAGTAGAGGACACGGCAGTAGTAGAGGACACGGCAGTAGTAGAGGACACGGCAGTAGTAGAGGACACGGCAGTGCCGTGTCCCTACCTGATTATTTTGGGGTAGGGAAACGGTATTGCCGTCTCCTCCGTCTTCTTCCTTCTGATATATATCAAATTTTTCAATAGACATCTCCCATAATTCTTGTGGAACAGGCATCCTGCCTGTTCAAGATTGGCTTTTTAGGAGATGTCTAATTAATCCGGGTTTCTCAAATGCAGTGCCGTAACTTGAGAATACATTGCAGTTCTCTACATTCTGCTGACTCCCGATTCCAGATTCTCCAACCCCCAAAATCCCGTCCCAGGGCCAGTTTGTAAATTGTACATTCAGCGGCATTGCAGCACCCTCACTCGTAAGTGTGATCGCCCAACCTGCAAAATAGCTCATAATGCTTTGACAGTCTGGGTTTAACAACAATATCAGTCATCCCCCACAGCCAAATCTTCAAATCAGATTCAGCAACCAAAAACTGTTGCATGAGAGAGTGGAACACCTGCGTCACTGCACTGTTTGTACTTCCCGTACATTCAATGTATTGAGAGTTGAATCAGCGCAACGAGCGAAACCGCCAGCAACTGCATCACTCTCTGACACCTACCACCAGATAAACGCCATGACTGTCACAACTGCCACCAACTCCCTCAACTGCACGCCCGTTTCTGCCATCAACTCCCTTCAAACTGCCCCCTGCGAACAAATCATCGAAATCAATCATACTCCCAGCGTCAACATCCTCGCCTTGGCTGACTTCGCCCTCAACAAATTGCAAGCAGAAATGAAGACTGCTACTCGCAGCGCTCAAGCAGTGGCGATGCGGATTGCTAAGGAAGTCGAACGGATTTGTCAAAAAAGCGATCGCATCCAAGTTTCCGGCGAAGTTCAAGCTTGGCAAATCACTTTAGCCGAACACCGTTTGCAAAAAACTCTGGAATTCTATCGCCTCGGTTCCAAGCAAGGCCGCGTCGAACTCCACTCTCACCTCGCATCGATGATTTATCGCCATGTTGCTTCTTTTCGATCGAACTTGAACTACCAAGCTCGCTACAACATGATTGAAGACTTTTTGCAAGGCTTTTACATTGAATCTTTGAGAGCTTTCCGCCGCGAACACGAAGTTGATGCCACCTACCAACCCCGCACACAGCTAGAATTGGCTGAGTACATGGCTTTCACCGAACACTACGCCAAACGCCAAATTGGTTTACCGGGTCGCAATCGCCAACGCCTGATTGTCCTGCGCGCTCAAGGATTCGCTAAGGGTCAACCTCCTGAAACTGCGATCGATATTGAAATGGCTGTAGAATCTGGCAAGGGTGAAGATGCCGAAATGCACAGTCGCTCTCCGGCGCTGCAACAAGTGCGGGAACAAATGGTGTCTGAAACTGTCGATCCTGCTGATGCTGTGTTGCGCGATCGGGTAATATCCGAATTGATTGCTTATCTGGAATCGCAAAATCAGCCAGAATGTGTTAGCTACTTAACTTTGAAATTGCAAGACCTTTCTGCTTCTGAAATCGATCGCGTTCTTGGTTTGTCTTCCCGCCAGCGCGACTACTTGCAACAACGTTTCAAGTACCACGTCGAAAAATTTGCCCGCACTCAAAACTGGAAACTCGTCCACGAATGGCTGGGTGCTGATGTCGATCAAAAACTGGGAATGACTTCTGACAAGTGGGAAGCATTTCGCGCTCAACTTTCCCCCGAACAACAACAACTGTTAGCAATGAAGCGGAATCAAGAAAGCGACAAGGACATTGCCACTGCAATCAAATGCACTCCCAAACAAGTTCAAAAACGCTGGGCACAACTGTTGGATCTGGCTAGCCAGACTCGCAACAGTTGCCAAGCCTAACGGGTACTAGAACATGAATGTAACTGTTTTCTTGAGACTGGAAAGTGCGATCGGGTGCGGAGTCCTGAAAAGAATGCCCGCCCCGGCATCCCCTCTCAAATCTCCAACTGGGGATGCTGGATTATGAAAGCTTTTGAGCTAATTAAATATATATTAAAACAGCACTACTTTTATTTAATATTTATGATTCCCAGGTTATTCCTGGGAATTTGTTTAACGTAGTAGTAGCTGTAGCTGTAGTAGCTGTAGGTTGGGTAGAACGAAGTGAAACCCAACACAATCGGAGAGTAACGGCAATCGCAAAAATCCCTACAAAGGATTGGTCTATATTGTTCCGTGTTCTAGAGAACAATTTGGCGTTACATTTGTGCCGATCGAATTTCCCACCGCCACCGCCGCAGGTTTAAAATGCGAGTGAATTAATATCTCGTGCCATTCTCAAAACACCTTTCAAGGGCAGGCAGGATGCCCACCCCACCAGAAAATGTACTATTTGTGGAACAGGCATCTTGCCTGTTCCTGAGCATCCCCACAAGTGCAACATATCAATTTATTGGATATATTAAACAAGGTTAGGTATTTTTATAATAACCCCTATGACTGTCAATCTCTCTCCCTTCCCCGTTTCTAGCCTCAAACCAGCAGCCCAGAATGTCTCAGCACTCAAGCAAGTCTTTCAGACAATAGATGCCGATAGCTGTCCGGGTTCCTATAACTTCCATCTGCACACAATTAACTCTGACGGGCGATCGCAGTCAGAGCAAGTGATCGAACAAGCGATCGCGATCGGTCTCAAAGGCTTAGCTATCACAGACCACCATAGCACCAAAGGCTACGCTCAAGCTCAAATTTGGTTGGATAATTGGAAATTAAACCATCCCGACAACAATAGCACAGCACCAACTCTCTGGACTGGTGCGGAAATTAATGCTGAATTGCTAAACAATGAAGTACACATTCTCGGTTATGCCTTCGATCCAGAACATCCCAGTCTGAGACCATATTTACGAGGTAAAAGTACAGAAGGCAGTGATAATTATCCCGCAGCCAGGGTAATTAAATCTATTCAGGAAGCAGGAGGTTTAGCTGTTCTGGCACATCCTTGCAGATATCGATCGACCGCAGATCAATTAATCCCAGAAGCCGCTCGTTTCGGCATTGACGGCGTAGAAACTTACTATGCTTATACTAACCCCAATCCTTGGAAAGCAAGTCCAAAACAAACTGTTTTAGTCAAAGAATTAGCAGAAACTCACGGCTTACTTGGAACTTGTGGAACTGATTCTCACGGCCTCAGTCTTCTAGTCAGAATTTAGATATAGCAACCGCGCCCGGTGGCGTCTGACGCAAAGCGCCAGACATCCTCAATCGCCAAAACGTAAACAATTAAACCGATCAAGTTTTTTGCGGATTAAACTCTTTAACCAAGACTCTTCTTTGCTCAATCAAGTTGAAGTCTCTGCCCATACCTGCTTGATTAGTTTGGGGGCCAGAAATCCCATCGCCTCTAAATTAAAGCGCATGGCGATCGCCCCCAAGTCAAACTCAAAGGCGATCGCACTTAATTCCACTCAAGTAGGGCCCACAAATCCCACGCTACAGAAACTATATTAAAACAAAAACATTGGCCGTCAAAGCGTCTTTAGCAACCCCTTGAACGATACCCAAATAACTGGAGCCGACTTTAATTGCTGTAGAATTGATATCAGCCAGCCGTGCATTCACATTCAAACTTACATCTTCAAAGGTGAGGCTAGCAAATGTATTCCCGTCAGTTAGACCAATTTTGTCCCCAGCAGTAAAGTCTATAATCACATCTGCATCTGTTAAACTTGTCGCCGCCACCAGCCCCCCAGCTAAGACAAATCTATCGTTTCCGCTGCCACCTGTGAGAAAGTCTTGATTGCGATCGCCATACAGTAAGTCGTCGCCGTTACCGCCAATCAGGCTATCTTTGTCTTTACCGCCCCGGATAGTGTCATTGCCTTCTCCTCCGGTGAGAATATCGTTGTCATTGCCGCCGAATATCCCGTCGTCACCAGCACCGCCATCAAGGAAATCCGACTCTTTACCGCCGGATAAACTATCGTTACCAGCCCCTCCGTCAATTGTATCGGCTCCTTGCATTCCGTTAATGGTATCAGCGCCACTTGTCCCGGTAATATTGTCGTTGCCAGATAGCGCAAATATTGGTTTGCCAGCAGCAACCGGGGGAAGTGAGAACAGCAAAATATTGTCATTATTGTCTGAGAGGTTGTAAAACCCATCGCTAACAGTGTTTGCTGGTTGCCCAGTAGGATTGCCAGGGGCGCCGGGGGTACTGATTGCAGGTGTTGCGATTAATACAGGCGTGAAAATACTCTGCGTCGATGTTCCGGTAGTCAAATTACCCGTCGATGTTCCGTTAGTCAAATTACCCGTCGATGTTCCGGTAGTCAAATTACCCATCGGCGTTGGCGATGGTGTCGGATTAGCAGGTGTTGGTGTCGGAACAGGTGTTGGTATCGGTATCGGAACAGGTGTTGGTATCGGTATCATAACAGGCGTTGGTGTAGGTGTTGGTGTCATAGTAACAGGTGTTGGTGTAGGTGTTGGTGGTGCCGAGTTTAATTGCCGTAGCACTAACAGCAGATCCTCTATTCAGATTCAAACTTAAGGCTCTGCTTTGAACTTATCGCATAAGTTTTCTGCAATAAGTTGACCAACTTGCTCATGGCCGTGACTATTCCAATGACCTTCACAGGCCAGAGCATTGGGAAAGCCCTGTACACAAGTTTTATTTTTTTCTGCATACTCTCGCAATCGCGGGACTGTATCCAATGTCGTAATATTGAGGCGATCGCCAAGGGATTTGATTCTGTGATTAGGATAATACAAGTCCTTAATGCCAAATTGTTTCATATAGCTTTGACGAGCTATAGGATCGGGATGGACTTGAGCTCCCGTACTGACAATCACAACCATAAAATCTGCCTTTTTTGCCTTAACTTCCTGATTCATTAGTGTAATTAATCCTTCTGTCACCAGCCAAGCCTCTTTCCATACTGGCTCAATAGGTTCTTGAAAGTTCTTAGGGAATCGTTCTTTTTCTGTGGCATCAAGCAGACGTTTTTTATTATCTAAATCCACTTTTCTGACTAACCGCAAAATGCGTGAATTATTGACCAACCAAGTGGGAAGATAATCAACATGGGAAAAATTCAAATACTCATGTTCTTTCGGTGACATTTTCAGCCATGACATATCTGGGACTAATTCACCATTTTTATAGAGGAAAAAGGGCCGACGTTTATCAAAATCAAGTTGTTTGGAATTATTAATAAGATCATTGCCCGGAAAAAAAGCTAAGATCACCAAATCGGGAGAATATTTCCAGACTTTCTGGCGCAGAGTCATTAGTTCTTGAGCCGTCCCATAACCCTGAACCCCAAAATTAATTACCTCAACTTTGCGATCGCCTAAAGCAGTACATTTTTTATTGAGTTGCTTTCTCATTTTCCACCAAAAAGTCTTTTCCATCGGCACTTGTAAAGCTTCGGCAAAGGAATCTCCCACCACCGCGATCCGAAAAGTTTTTGGTGGTTTCTCCTTCGTATGTTCACGATCGCGTAAACCATCTTTATTCGCTTGGATCAAGGAGCGCTCCCCTTCACCCAGCCACTCGAAAGACGCGCCCGGATTCAATGACCAAGCTCCAGCGGGATCGTCGAATCTGTAAGTATCAAAAGAGACCGGCTCACTGGGCTTTTTCAGACCTTTAATTCCCCCCAGATGAAGAGCTAATTCTCCCAGGAAAACACCCGCCATAATTCCCCCCAAAATTAGGCTCAGTTGTTGCCCCCATAAACTTAGTTTTCTCATGTTAGTTTTCTCATACAGCATATTCCATGTATATGTGGTACACATAATCTTCTGGCAAGTAAGGTGCGTCGCCACCCGTCAAGGAGCAAGTTATATCCAATATCTCGGAGCGACGCACCCTACAGATTAACTGATCTTTAGGTTTTACAGAAGGCGATCGCCCCCAAGTCAAACTCAAAGGCGATCGCACTTAATTCCACTCAAGTAGGACTCACAAAGCCCACGCGACAGAAACTATGCTGCTGGCACAAAAACACTTGCCGTAAGCTCGCTTGGGGCAACCCCTACAACGATACCCAAATAGCCGCCGAGTTTAATTGCCGTAGCACTAACAGCAGCTCCTCCATTCAGATTCAAACTTACAGCTTCCAAGGTGAGGCTAGCAAATACACTGCCGCCGGTTAGACCAATTTTGTCCCCAACAGTAAAGTCTGCAATCACATCTGCCTCTGCTAAGGTGGCAGCAGTCGCCGCCCCTCCGGTTAGGATAAATGTATCGCTTCCGCCGCCACCTGTGAGAATGTCTTGACCGCGATCGCCACTCAGTATGTCGTCGCCTAAGCCACCAATCAGGACATCATTTTCTTTACCACCGGTGATAGTGTCATTGCCATCTCCTCCGGTGAGAGTATCGTTGTCATTATTGCCGGACAAGTTGTCATTACCAGCACCGCCTTCAATCTGATCCGACCCTTTACCGCCGGTTAAAGAGTCGTTGCCAGCCCCTCCGTCAATTGTATCGGCTCCTTGCATTCCGTTAATGATATCAAAGCCGCTTGTCCCGGTAATATTGTCGTTGCCAGATAGCCCCAAGATTGGTTTGCCAGCAGCAGCCGGGGGCAGTGATGACACCAAAATATTGTCATTATTGTCTGACAGGTTGTAAGACTGACCGCTAACAGTGTTTGCTGGTTGCCCAGTGGGACTACCAGGGCCGGAAGAATTGATTGCAGGTGCCGCGATCGTTACAGGCGTACCACCAACGGCTGGTGTTGGCGTTGGAGTTGGTGTCGGTGTTGGAGTTGGTGTCGGTGTTGGAGTTGGTGTTGGTGTTGGTGTTGGAATACCAGGTGTTGGAGTTGGTGTTGGTGTTGGTGTTGGAGTTGGTGTTGGTGTCGGTGTTGGTGTCGGTGTTGGTGTTGGTGTCGGTGTTGGTGTCGGTGTTGGAGTTGGAGTTGGTGTTGGAGTTGGAGTTGGTGTTGGTGTCGGTGTTGGTGTTGGAGTTGTGGGAGTAGCAAATGCCAAATTCAGAGTGTATTGGCTACTGTTATTCTTACCCTGACCTTCACCACTACCAGGAAAAGCATTGACGTGCTCAACTTCCAAAAAATATCTTTTTCCCGGTGTAAGGACCTCAAATTCCAATTTAGCGTCAGGCTGATCCTTCTTATTTTGTGTTGTAGCAACTTGAGTATTGTTGGTGCTGTCCACTAAATTTGCAGTGACAATACCATCTAGATTTCCCAGAGTTGCCGTCAACTTACCCAGACTTGGCCCTTCAATGCGGTAGTTGTCAACAGGGTCAATCTTACCTACCCACCCTGAATAAGTTCCGGGGTTAACGGCTGGAGTATCACCATTTAATTGGTTGTTAAGATCGTTCGGCTCTAAATTAACTTCGACTGTGTACGGCGTTAGCGCAGTAGCGGCCGCTCTATTGTCCCTAACAATCCCTGTGAAAGTACCGCCTACGATGGGGGTAAAAGTGAGGACATCCTTAGAAACCTTCTTACCCTCATTAGAAGTAATAATCTCACCACTTGCAACCTCAACGTTGCTAGGATTGTTGACCCGTAAAAAAGGTTGAAATGGGGCATTATTCACATCTGCATCTATTGCAGTTATTACAGAGATTTTAGTACGCTGATTTGCGACTATCTTTTCCAAAGGAAAATTAACAATTGAATCAGTTGGTGTGATTTGTCTAAATAAACTGTAACCGCTCATTGTTTTATTCCTCAATCAAGTTTGTGTGGATGATTAGGCACTGGTTTAGTGACTAAAGTTAATCAGTTCTTAGGATTTAATCGACTGGACAAATTGACAGACCTTGCTATTGGATTTAACCTCAATAAGTAAAGTTTGAACCGAGTTTATGAAGTAGGGACACGGCACCGTGCCCTTATTCGTGTCAACTTAACGTCAAACCCTGTCACAGACTGCTGTTTGACTATTAACCCTAAGATCCCCCCTAGCCCCCCTTAAGAAGGGGGGGACAAGAGTCCGATCAAAGTCCCCCTTCTTAAGGGGGATTTAGCAGGGTGGATTAATTGTCGAAAGAGTAAACCAGTGAGGCTGGGCTATTTGCTGA
>NZ_NXIB02000054.1 GCF_002412335.2 Tychonema bourrellyi FEM_GT703 | reverse complement strand
TTCTTCCTTCTTCCCTCTTCCTTCTTCAAAATTTGTTTCTTTTCATTCACTATAGTACACAAAAGTACAAATGCTTACTCAAAAAGTCTCCCTGATTGAGCTAGGGAATCTTTCAGTGCATAAATCGTGCGCTCTTGTTGATCCCTGGATAGTTCAGGGAACATTGGCAAAGACAAGACTTCGTGGCAAACTTGCTCGGCTATGGGCAATTGACCGAGCTGATAATCTAGGGATTTGTACACAGGCTGGAGGTGCAAGGGTAACGGATAGTAAACCATTGAACCGATGCCACATTCTTGCAGCTTAGTCCGCACTGAGTCCCGGAAATTGCCAGAGGGATTTGGCTCGTCTTCTGGGCTTTTTAGCCGAATTGTGTATTGATTCCAGACTCCTTTTGCTCCGGGCAATTCTGTGGGTACGGCAACTCCGGGGACGCGATCGAGAAATTCGCTGTAGAGTTTGGCCCGATCGCCCCTCTGGTCATTCCAAGTGTCGAGATAGCGCAATTTAATGGTGAGAATCACTGCTTGCAGAGCATCTAAACGGCTGTTGTAGCCGATTTCTTCGTAAAAGTACCTAGAAGACTGGCCGTGTTCTTTGAGCATTCTCATGGTAGCAGCTAGGGCCCGATCGTTTGTCGTCACCGCCCCACCGTCACCGCAAGCGCCTAAATTTTTGGTCGGATAAAAGCTGAAACAGCCGATATGGCCGATGCTACCGACTTTTTGCGATCGCCATTCGGCACCTACAGATTGGGCGCAATCTTCGATTACGGCTAAGTTGTGGCGGTTCGCAATGTCCATTAACCGAGTCATGTCCATCGGTTGCCCGAAGATGTGGACGGGCATAATTGCTTTGGTTTTTTGGGTAATGGCTGCTTCGAGGCGATCGAGATCCATGTTAAATGTCGCAGCATCAATATCGACAAATACTGGAGTTGCACCGACGGCGCTAATTGTCTCAGCCGAAGCAAAAAATGTAAAAGGAGTGGTGATCACTTCATCGCCGGGGCCAATTTTGAGGGCTCGCAAAGCCAAAATCAGGGCATCGGTGCCGGAGTTGCAACCAACGCAGTCGGAAACGCCGATGTAGTTGGCGAACTCTTGTTCAAAATTTTTGACTGCTGGGCCGCCGATGTAGGCACCAGAGGCCAGCACTTTTTGTACCGCAGTAGCTATTTCGTCGCCAATCTGGGCGTATTGACGGCTTAAGTCGAGGGGGGGAACATTATTCACTCTTGACACCACTAATTTCAACCATCATCAAAGCAAATTCTTGCAGCAAAACTGTTTCTGGGAAACGTTTATTGAAATATCTTATAGTTGGACGGGCAAACAATCACTTTATCGAAACGGGACGCTTGTGTTAATTCTGCTAGATTTTACGGATTTGGGTTGGGCTTTGGGGATGGTGGCGATCGCGATCGGGCTTTCGGCGTGGCAGGGATTGGGATTGGAGGGGTCGATCGCGATCGCGGCGGGGCGTACCCTGATCCAGTTAATCTTAGTCGGCTACGTGCTCGCAGTCATATTTGACCCCGAAGCTAAAAATCCTTGGCTGGTTTTAGCAGTGTTAGCAATCATGGTGACAACAGCTAGCGTAGTCGCCAGCAACCGCATCAGCAAAAAAATCAAAAACTTACTACCCTTAGTTTCGGGTGCAATTTTGATCAGTACAGCCTTGACTTTGGCCTATACAAGTTTGCTAATTTTGCAACCTGAGCCTTGGTATGAACCCCAATATCTGATTCCTTTGGCGGGGATGATATTGGGTAATGCGATGAATGCAAGTGCGATCGCGGGTGAAAGACTTGTCAGTACAATTAATAGCAGTCAGTTAGAAATAGAAACCCATTTGAGTTTGGGTTCAACGCCGCAACAAGCAGTCAAGCAGTACCGCAAAGATGCAATTAAAGCTGGATTAATCCCGACTTTAAATACAATGACTGTTGTCGGAATTGTGACTTTGCCGGGTATGATGACAGGTCAAATGCTCAGCGGTGTTGCTCCTCTTGATGCAGCATCTTACCAGATTTTGATTATGTTTGTGTTAGCACTGGCAACTTTAATCGCAACTTTGCTATTGACTGAGGGATTGTGTCGGAAGTTTTTCAATCAAGATGCACAGTTGATTAAATGGTAATTGGGCATTGGGCATTGGGCATTGGGCATTGGGCATTGGGCATAGGGAATTGGGCATTGGGCATAGGGAATTGGGCATGGGGAATTGGGCATTGGTAATATAATATAGGTAGGAATTGGCAATTGGCCTTATTTTCTTGAACAGGCAAGATGCCTGTTCCACAAAGAGTGAGTTATCTTGTGAGGTGGGCTTCTAGGTTTCTTGAACAGGCAAGATGCCTGTTCCACAAAGAGTGAGTTATCTTGTGGGGTGGGCTTCTAGGTTTCTTGAACAGGCAAGATGCCTGTTCCACAAAGAGTGAGTTATCTTGTGGGGTGGGCTTCTAGCCCGCCCTAGTCATCACTAAGGAGAATAATCATGATTCAAATAGCAACTAAAACGCTAACTTTTGAAGAATTTGCGGAATGGAAGCCAGAAAACGGACGTTATGAACTGCACAATGGAGAGATTGTAGAAATGTCACAGCCAATAGGAGACCATGAAGAAGTTATCGGTTTTTCCGCAAGAAAATTGACGGTAGAATTCGATCGCCTAAACCTTCCGTACATCATCCCCGGACAAGCATTAGTTAAGCCGCCAGAAAACGAATCAGCTTATTCCCCCGATATTCTGATATTAAATCGCCGTAACTTAGCATCAGAACCTCTGTGGAAAAAATTCTCCACTGTGACTCAAGGGGCATCAATTCCGCTGGTTGTGGAAGTCGTTAGCACGAATTGGCAAGATGACTACATCAAAAAAGTAGGTGAATACGAACTAATCGGGATTCCTGAATACTGGATTGTGGATTATCTCGGTTTGGGCGGCCGCAGGTTTATCGGGAATCCTAAGCAACCGACTATTTCGATTTATCGGTTGATTGATGGCGAGTATGAAATTAGTCAATTTCGGGGAGACGATCGGATTGAGTCGCCAACTTTCCCTGAGTTGAATTTGACGGTGCAACAGGTTTTTCAAGCTGGATTGATTGCGGATGAGATTCCTGGGGATACTGATTAGTTTTGAATGAACAGGACTTATTCAAAAAGTGGTTTTACGCGCTATTTATAGCTGTAAGGTGTTTAGGTTCCACTTTTATTCAGCAGATCCAATGATGGGAATTAATCGTTCTTCGATTTCATCAATATAGGCTGTTAACCCTGTCTGAACACCTTTTTTTCGCAGAATTTCCAGATCCGTGTCTTCCCAGCACTGTTGTTCCCGTTCCATCTTGCCACCTGTGAGCTTTTCCACAACAATTTTAGGATTTCTAATGCGATCGGGTTCTGTCAATGAATTAGAGCGTAGTCTGTGTGATTCTTCGCAAGGATTAAAGGTCAATTCGGTGGTTATCTCTTTAAGGATTTGTGCTTCCTCTTGATTTGATGGAACAAACCCATTCAAAACCCAGGCTTCCCGCATTCTGTCGGCTGTACCAATAATAATTGCTAATTTATGTTGTCGATCAATGTTCTCTAAACGTGCTTGCTCAATGCCTTCTCTTCGCTGAGGTTGATTATCTAAATCACGCATAAAAATAACGGCTTTAATATCTCTCTTTTGTTTGTGTTGTAGAAAGCTGACTAACTTCATGATTTTATTAGCTGATTGACCATCACTTTTGAATTTTCCATTTGATCTGATAGTAGGAAACTTGAATTTATCGGAAAGACGTTTAGTTATATCATCAATATTTTTCCAGCAAGAATTCTCTGTGCCAGATTCTAAACCACTCCATTGAAATAGATGTTGTAGCATCTCAGGGTCTAACCAATCAATTTTATCTACTAAAACGCGATCGGCTAATTTAGTAGCGGTTCGTGCGTCTGCACTACTTTCGACAATCACCACAAACTCAATCATTGATTTCTCCTGCAACCACCCAATCTTCTCCCTCCGCATCCCAGAATTCTCCAGTGGTTAAAGTTTGTTTTGCCCATTCTACATCAGGATGTTCATCCAATCGTTTGGAATGAGTAACACCTGAGTTGTTGTTGCTTAATACATGAACTTGAGATGGAGTAAGTTCATCGACAATATAAGGAGAATGGGTGGAAAAAATAATTTGCAGGTTGTTGTTTTGTTGAATGATTTCTTTGAAAACAGCGATTAATTCTCGTTGCGCTTTGGGATGAAGTCCCTGTTCGACATCATCTAGTAATACTAAATTAGGTTGATTCGGATTCATCAAAACAGTCAGTAATCCGAGGGCGAGCATTGTTCCTTCGCTAATCGCATGGGCTGGAATGCGCTTACCAGTATTCATGTCTAGGACAACTTCTTGCCCTGTCATTTCCTGACTTTCTTCGTAGGAGATAGATTTTCCATCGACTTCGATTAAGCGTTGGCGATTTATCATAACCTTGGCTCGTTTTACCCCTACCTCGCGTACACCTGGTACAATCCGTTTCAACATTTCTTGTAAAGATTGAAACTTATCTGGAGCTTCGTCACGAAGATAGTCTAAGGTAGGTGCTAACCCTGAACCATCGAACTCAACTCGTGGCGTAATTGCATCGCTGTAAGCTGCTTTAGCAAGATTACTGGCTACGAGCTTCAGGTGAACTGAGTATCTCAAAGATTGGGGAATTGGATATCGAGCATCGCTTAACGAACTTGACCATCCTTGCACATTTCCCGGATCTCGATCGACATTCCATGATGCTGTCGGAAACCAAGGAGGATTAACACTTTGTTGCCGCCAGTTATAGGAAGCTTCCCAATCCTTCCGATCTTTGTATCTCCAAAAACCACTTGCAGTAACAGACATATTATCTTGCCCAATTGTTGTAATAAATTGAGGCGCTCTTTCATACTGAAAAATATTGGCAAATGATGAATTAGCAAGCCGACTGAGGTAATGTAATGCTTGCAACACTGATGTTTTACCAGAACTATTTTGTCCTACGAGTGCGTGTAGGCGTGAATCATCAAAATTTAGTTCTGTATCTTTATGACTTTTGAAGTTATGAAGTTTGACCTTTTCTAGCATTTAATTTATAACATCCTTTTATAGCGTTCTTTACAGGATTTGCGATCGCATATTTTGACCAAGAATTTGTTGATGGTACAAGCCCCCGGATTTATCCGTGGAATCAATCTAAAATCTAAAATCTAAAATCGATTGACTTTGCGTGGCGGTTGGTGGGTTAGTCGCGGTTAAATATTTACCGATTAGTGGCTTAATTTAATCGCCGCGACCAACCCACCCTACAATATGTTCAAATCCCGGCTAGTTTGGTGTTTGAGTGGCAATTCGCTTCCCTTCACTATCATAAACCTGCATGGGAATTTTGGCGTTATCGCCGATCGCCTCCAAAGCCTTTTGCAGAGTTTGAACGTGCTTTTCTACAGCTTGGCGAGTCTTGGTAGCATTGGTATTTTCCGCTTGGATGAAAGTTTGTTGCAGTTTCTGCACATAATCGGGAGTCATCTGCACCGCAATCAAATCTTTGCTAACAGTAAAGTCGCAAATCTTGGGATTTCCCTTGCAAGTTTTATCTAAATCGGTGCGCGCTTTTTGCATATTTCTTTCTTCCTCTAACTTAACTTCTGCTTCGTGCAAATAAGTTCTATAGGAAGGCATCAGCGACTTTGTTTTCAAGTAATAATCAGTTGTCGATGGAACTTTTTCGGCGTAACTCAAAGCTCTACGCCAGTGTTGTGATGCTTCAAACCAAGCATTTCGTTCCTCAAAAATTCTCGCTTGAGCAGCTATTGTCACTGCTTGAGTATAGGCTTTTTCGGCAGTTCCTTCGAGAGTTTTGCGATCGCGCGCTTGTGAAAGTTTGCTTTCGTATTTCGGCACCAGCACTTTAGCTTGTTGATAAGATTCCGTATTGGTGGGAATTTCCGATAGCGTATCGAGGGATTTTTGCAAGTTTGCTTCGACTTTATCCCAACTTTCTGGTTTTTGAGCTACTATTGCACGAGCTTCTGCTACTTGGGCTGTATTTTTAGCCGATCGCAATTTCTTTTCAGCTTTCATTTCTGTGGTTAACTGCCGATTTCCACTTGCTAGTTTTGTCCGGTATTCCTTTAACTTTTGCTGAGCAAAGGGATAAGCCGTGCTGTTTTGGGGAATTTCTTTGAGTTTCGCGATCGCACTTTGCCACAGAGATTGCGCTTCCTGCCAATTCTGTGCACTATGGGGCGGGTTTTCGGTTGTTTCGGCTGCTGATACCGCCAGCCTCGCAGCATCGACTGCAAAGTTTAAATTCTGATTTTGTCTGCGATATCTGTCGATATCATCTTGAGCTTTGCTGTGATGAATTGACCAAAAGGGAATAGGTTCTAAAAGTGCGATCGCCTGTTTTAACTGTTCTTGTGCCGCTTCTGGAGTATTGTCAACTTTTGACGTTTTGAGCGTCGTCGCCGAATCATCACTCAACTGTTGAGCATCAGCCAATGGGGTACACTCGCCGATAACGCAAGGGCGACTCAGCAGGTGATAAACGCCTCCCAAAACTACGATCGCCATACTAGAAATAACTACTACAGCTAAGCTCACAAACGGTGAATGCTTGGTTTTTTTTGTGACTGTGACTGGTTCTAAATCCAGCGGATCGAAGGGATTTTGAGCATGATCTGTTGGTATTGATGAGACTTGAAAGGCGATCGGCTCCGCATTGTTCGGAGTCTCCCACACATCGGGAAAAGTTTCCTCAACCCCTGGATCTGTCGCGTCTGTTTCTAGTGGCAAATCAGTCGCTGCATCAGGTATATTTGTTGTATCAGGTGGATTTAGGGCGATCGCACTTTCCGTTGCTTCTGCGGGTATTTCTTCAGTCTTTTTCCTAACTTCTACTGTTCTTTTCCTTGACAAAACAGGATGATTCATAGTAAAAGAATGGAACGCATAGGGCTGTTTTTGACCAGTATTTTTCAGGCAAAGTCCAATCTGTTGAATAGATTCGGGTTGCAATTCCAGAATTGCTGCTTCTAGCACCGCAAAAGTTTGTTGAGCTTTGAGAACCAAACTGCGAGGGTGTTCTCCAACCACCGTTAAAGATGCTTCTCGAAAATCGCAACTTAAATAAAGTGGCAAATTTTTAAATCCGGCTGATTGCAAGTGCTTCTGCAAATCTAATTCGAGAATTTGTGCTCTGCTTTGTCGTGCTGCTACTGTCATAATCTTTGGTTGTTCCTACTGTTGACTGTTGACTGTTAACTGTTAACTGTCAGCATCTAAAATATACAATATAAATTTTAACTGTCATGAGTTATTGGTTATTGGAACAAATCACAAACAACAAATAACAACTGCCAACTGTCAACTGTCAACTGTCAACTGTCAACTGTCAACTGACTTATCCCAATCCCAACTCACGCTTGAGCAAATTAATCGACTTAGCACCGATATAATTTTCGCTGCATATCAGTTGTGGCGGACGAATAATATCCTCTCTGGCGGCATTGATGGCAGCTTTTACTGTAGCAAAACTTGGTTGGTCGCAAAAAATTGTTCTAGCCGATCGCACGATCGAGTTAATTTTGTAGCTATCGGATATCAGCGCCGTCATCACCAGCAAATCCTCTCCCCGGAAACTGTGAATGATCACTTCAGTCGATCGCAGCATACCAGGACTGAGACTGACTAAACCCAAATAACTATCTTTCGGCAAATTCCCCACCAACTTAATCTCCTGAACATAATCATAGATGTCCACGGGAATAACTCGCACAGAACGAGGTGCCGCGATCGACTCAGCCTGTCCGATAAAATAGCGACTTGTGATCACAGTTCCAGAAGAGATTTGATCCAGAAAAGTAGCCAACTCTTCCATCGGGACTAACTGAATCGGGATACGCAAAGCTTGTTCGAGTTCTCTCGCCATCAACTCCCCTACGCCGATGTCCTCAGCCGGGGCTGTGACGACCACTCGTGCGCTGCATCGGAGTCTCCAGTCAATTTCGGCCAAAAATAATTCCCTCGCTTGGTTGAGCGTACAGCCCTGTCCCAGCATTTGGTCAAGACTTTCTTGTACTATTTTGTTAGCAAGAGGATATTCATCCAGGATGGGAGATTTGAGTTTACTGCCGCCTTCGTGGCCTTGGGCGCGCACGTAAATGCCCGATCCGGCTTGAGCTTCCACCAATCCAGTATTTTCTAGCTGTCGGTATACTTTGCTAATCGTGTTGCGATGCAAACCCGTCTGCATAGCTAATTGTCTGGTACTGGGTAAGCGGTGTCCAGGCGGAAATTGTCGCGAGGCGATCGCAAACCTGATTTGATTAAACAGTTGCGTAGATGCTGGGATATCGCTATCTGTTTGAATATGAAATTGAACCATATTAAAAGCTCCGAGGATTTCAACTTAGTATTTTTATCAAGAAATTGGGTTTAAAACCCTGTCCTTGTAGGACGGCTTTGTGTTAGCCTATTAATAGGTCGCTGACCTTGGTGACGCAGGCAACAAGTGAAACTCCGTAACACCTAAATATCGATCCATCACTGGTAGCAACTAATTCCAAATGGAAAGAGCAGACTAAAAATTAAATACCGTAGGGCATACGGAAATTTAAGCTTGGGGATTAGCCTATGAGAGTGCTTGCTGTAAAAGGTATAGTCAGGCTAGCATGAAACTGTAAGACCAAGATCGGCATTGTCGATGGAGGCAAGATTCAGCCCAAGAATCCTCGTACCTTAAGGTCGAGGAGTGTCAAAACGTCAAGTACCGGGCATCAGATTGCTGGGATATCTCTCTGTATCTATAGCATAATCTGATTTGGGACTAACTTTATGTTTTCCTCCCTATCAGCAGATAAGTCCGCATTTACCGTACCAAATCCTCAATTTCCAAAGCCTTAGTTGGCAATTGTGCCGTCAAAACTTCTCTACCGCTGTCTGTGACAAGTATATCATCTTCAATTCTAATTCCCCGCACATCTGCAAATTTTTCTAATTCGTCCCACCTCACACAATCTTTATATTTAATCCGAGTTTCTAGATTATTTAAAATTGCCGGAACCTGATAAAAACCCGGCTCAACTGATACCAGCATTCCCTCTTGCAAGACTCGATTCAACCGCAGGAATCCCAAACCAAAACGACTGCTTCTAACTCTCCCTGCTTCATAACCAGCCAAATCGCCCAAATCTTCCATATCGTGAACATCTAAACCGATCAAATGTCCGATACCATGAACAAAAAATAGTGCATGAGCATCCATTGCTACCAAATCTTCAACATTACCTCGCAAAATACCCAAATCTACCAATCCAGCAGCCATGATTCTAGCAGCTAAGAGATGAATCTCTTGATACTCGACACCAGGACTAATTTTGTCAATACAAGCATCGTGCGCTGACAAAACTAGATCGTAAATCGCGCGCTGAGTGGGAGAAAACTTGCCAGAAACAGGCCAAGTCCGAGTCACATCAGCCGCCCATCCCATTGATGTTTCTGCACCAACGTCAGCTAACAGCAAATCTCCTGTTTGTAGAGCATTATGATAATGTTCACTGTGTAAAACTTCCCCGTGTACCGTCACAATACTTGGATAAGCAGTAGTCATATTTTGTGATATAATCACACTTTCCATTGCAGCACGAACACCCGCTTCAATTTGAGGTTTTCGAGTTGCAGCCATTCCTCCCTTGTGAGCTTCCACAGTGACAGCCGCCGCTGCTCGTAATTCCGCCAAACTGGCGGCATCTTGGGTGAGACGAAGTGATATAATTGCCTTGGTTAGCTCTAGGTCAATGCCTGCGGGAGATTTAGATGGTGTCAAAGGGCGATCGAGCATTTGTGACTGTTGCGACTGAATCAAGCTATCCTGAACTGCTATAGTTGCTGCATTAGCAGAGCGCAATTTCAACTGGGCCATTGGAAAATCAGCATCAGCCCCAATTAGTTCAGCAATTTCTGCTCTTTTCGGCATTTCCCCGTGCCAAAGTGTGCTGCTAGGAAGTGCGTCATCTAAAAACAGTTCTAATTTTCCAGATTCTAAGCGAATAGCAGCATTTTCTAAGGGCAAACCCGCAAAATAGAGAAAGTGACTACTAGCACGAAAGGGGAATTTCAGAGCCGGATAATTTCGAGAAATACTGCTACCAGACCAGAGAATTACCGGAAAATCAATTAAATTCGCCAGTTTTTGTCTGCGTTGACGCAAGGCAGTTGTTAACAAATCGTAATTATTGAAGTTTTGCATTGGCGATCGGCTATATTAACTGTTTTATATTCTATACTTTAAGATATAAGTAAAATAATTAAAAAAGAATGCCAACTTATCATAAAACTCATGGCAGTTCAGTGCAAGCACGGGATTGGCCGATCGCAAATTTGCCCGGATTGAGCAACGACAACCAATCTCAACTAGCAACCTGCGGAATTAGCACCATCGCCCAACTAATTTGCCAAACTAAAACACCCACGGCGAAAATATCCCTGGCACATCAGTTGCAGGTTGACATTCGATATGTTAACAAATGGGTAGCGATGGCAAATTTGGCTCGAATTCCGAGTGTAGGGTGTGAGTATTGCGGGCTGCTACTCCACGCAGGCGTTGCTTCTCCGGCTCAACTAGCCCAAATCCCCGTGGGAAGACTACACCAGCAAATTTTGAGACTCCACGTAGCCACAATGCAGCGCAATGATTTGACTCCTTCAGTCGATCGTGTCCAAAAATGGATTCAAGATGCTAAATTAGTTATTAGTTATTAGTTATNGCCCAATGCCCAATGCCCCATTCCCCATTCCCCATTCCCCAACCTACTTCATCTATTTGATAAACACTATAATCTCAGGGATTTTGGCGTTTCATAAATTTCAGATCTCCCACATCATCAGTGAAATTCCACCGTTCATAAAATGGTATCATCTTCGGCAAACAGTGAAGTCCTAATGTTTCAATAGCTTGCAATTTAGGATGATTTACAACTAAATCCATCAACTTCACACCTAGTCCCATCTTTCGGTGCGTCGGGTGGACGATGACATCAAAAACCGTTCCTCTATATACAAAATCGGTGATAACGCGAGTAAAAGCAATTAGCCGATCGCCCTCATCGACCAAACCAATGATAACATCAGTTGCGGCCAGCATTTTCACCACATCCTCGCGGGTGCGCTTGTCACACCAGAATTCATTTTTGTATAATTCCATCAAGTCGGAAACCTGGCTTTCCGTAAGAGTTTCAACAATCCGATATTGATCCAGTGTGTCGGTCATACTCTATTTACCTCTATAATAATTTTTATCTGCTTGTAATAACAGGCAAGATGCCTGTTCCTAAATAGGTACTTAACAGTGTTGCAACGTCTCAAATACAACCAACTCATAAATATCACTCATCGACATTTGTACTTCCACCGAAGCGAAGGAAACCATTGCTGATTCTCCCTCATATTCCCGAAACAACCACTGATTCGACTCAGTTTTAATATATTGTGTCACTAAAAACTCAGATTGATTGACTAACACATATTCACGAAATTCAGGAATCGATCGATAAAACCGAAACTTATCCTCTCGATTAACATCCTCGCTATACTTAGAAAGCACTTCTACAATCAACACAGGATTGAGTATTTCATCATTCCGCCCTTCCGTCAATGCAGGCTTTCCTTCAATTACCATAATATCAGGATAAGTTCCCTGTCGGTATCGAGAAATCCATAACCGTAAACCGCTGATAAATACTTCTGCATTCTTCCCCCGTAAAGCAGTATCCAAACCAGCAAAGATATTGCCTTTAATCTGGCTGCGATCAATCGTGCTGCCTGCAATTGGTACAATTTCTCCATCGCGGTATTCATTTCTAAACTCAGCAGTTTCCTCTAACTCCCGGTACTCATCTAAAGTATAAAATTTTTGCTTATTTTGTACTAACATTTTTACCTCTGTACAAACTTGTATCTGCGTTAATCTGGGTCAATCTGCCTACATCGGCGGTTAAAAATCATAACTAACAGTATATCACAAAAATTAAAAAACGCCCAACTGCACAGAGTTAGGCGCTTTATACTATTTCAAAACCAGGTAAAATTAATCCTGGCGAGACAACAAGTTCGATTCGATTTTTGCAGCTACAACAGGTTGCACATGACTCAAAGCCGACTGCAACATGGGAGTTTTGCTAACAGCATCATTAGCCAAATTCAACAAAGGATTAGACAAAATACCAGCCAAAGTAGTCCCAACTAGCGTCAGTACAACGGTGACTTGCAAAGGCCGCATTCCTTGAAGATTCCAGCGAACTTCAGGATAATTCTTGACAACATCTGACATCTCTTGAGGTTCCTTGACTACCATCATCTTGACGACGCGGATGTAGTAGTAAATCGAAATTACGCTGGTAATTAATCCCAGAATAACTAAGCCGTAAAGTCCAGCTTGCCAGCCGGCCCAGAACAGATAAATTTTGCCGAAAAATCCAGCTAGCGGTGGAATTCCGCCGAGGGAAAGCAAACAAATACTCAAGGCCAAAGTTAACAGCGGGTCTTTTTGATACAAACCGGAGTAGTCGCTAATTTGGTCGGTTCCAGTCCGCAATGAGAACAGAATGATGCAGGCGAAAGCGCCTAAATTCATAAACAGGTAAACCAACAGATAAAAGATCATGCTGGAATAACCGGCTTCGGTTCCTGCAACTAAACCAATGATCACAAAACCGGCTTGGGCGATCGAGGAATAAGCTAAAAGCCGCTTCATGCTAGTCTGGGCAAGAGCTACCACATTCCCTAACACCATGCTGAGAATCGCTAAGGCTGTGAATACGAAGTGCCACTGTTCTGTAAGTACGGGAAAAACCGTAGTTAACAAGCGGATAGCTAGGGCGAAACCGGCGGCTTTGGAACCGACAGAAAGGAAGGCGACAACTGGTGTTGGGGAACCTTCATAAACGTCTGGTGTCCATTGGTGGAAGGGAACTGCTGAGATTTTGAAGGCGATTCCGGCGATCGCAAATACCAACGCAATTACCAAACCCAGAGATTGACCCTCATTAACAGTAGAAAGATGAGAGGCGATCGCACTTAAGGTAGTTTCGCCACCAGACAAACCATACAGCAACGAAAGCCCGTAGAGAAACACCGCCGAAGAAGATGCACCAATTAACAAATATTTCAAAGCAGCTTCATTGGAACGCGGATCACGTTTTGTGTAACCAGTCAGCAAATAAGACGAGATACTCAGAGTTTCCAACGAAATAAAAATCATCACCAATTCATCAGCACCGGAAAGGAACATTCCCCCCAAAGTAGCGCTGAGCAAAATGCCGATAAATTCCGCTAAAGCAGCACCAGTTTGCAATACATAGCGAACGGAGATCAAAATAGTGACAGCCGCAGCCAAAGCGATAATTCCGCGAAATACTAAACTCAAGGCATCGCTATTAAAACCGCCGAGAAACGAGATAGTATTAGTGTTGTCCGCTTGCAAACACAAGGCACCGACGGCCGCCAGCAAACCGCCAACAGCCACGTAGGGAGTCCAACCAGAGGAACTGCGGCCCACGATTAAGTCGCCCACGAGCACAACCAAGAGGGTGACGATGACTATTCCCTCTGGCAATATAGTTCCAGCATTTAGCTGGGCGGCAAGAGTAGCAAAATCCATATTTTCAGACAAGTTGGGTAATACAGGCTAGGGAAGCCTGTAATTGGGCAGTGAACTGTTAAAAATTCTTTACTAAACTGGATTGTAGCCGATTACAGCCTCGCGATTCCAGTTTGCCGCTATTTTTTTAAGTGATTCTAAAGTATCTGTTGGGATTTGAATCGAGACTGTTTCCGTTATACGCGATCGCAATTGCAATTTAATTTCTGATTCTGGATTATTCATATAATTGTCTTTCTGTGCGGGTAGCAGGACGGGAAGAAATGATGCGGCTTCGCAGACCGCGTTCTACATAAACTACGAGTAATAGGCGTTGAGAAAGGGAGTTACCAAGAATAAAATCGCGCAGTTCGTCATTGGTACTCGCGTCTCCCTCCTGATAGAATGGATCGAAAACTATCTCTCACTAGACATTAGTAAGCTGTTCGGCATTTAAACTTAGGGGTGTAGGGTGCGTCAGTATTATCAGGTTTTCCGTTTCAGCATAAGGGTTCTAGCTGACGCACCCTACTATCTGGTTATCAGGCAGAGTCTGGTAACAAGCATTAAACCTGCGTCGTACTTCCAGGAACTATCAACCCGCATTCAGCAGTCTCAGCATCCAGTGCATCTCGTAGAGACGCGATAGTTAGGAGACGGCTGGCCTTAGTCCCTACCCGAAATAATATTGTAGGGACTAAGGCCAGCAGTCTCCCTACCCAAAATAATATTGTAGGGACTAAGGCCAGCAGTCTCCTAATTTCTTGTCATCTTTAAGCCGATCGGCAATAACTTACAAATTAAGGTAGTTTGAAAATAAGCCCTCAATTTTTCCAAAAGCCTTGACATCTGACCTACACTCTGTAAATTAAACACTCGCTTCTACGTCGCCATCCATATATAAAAGATGCCATGTCAACCTTAGTCATCGTCGAATCTCCCACAAAAGCCCGTACCATTCGCAACTTCCTGCCCTCCACCTACCGTGTAGAGGCATCAATGGGCCATGTGCGCGACCTCCCATCCTCCGCCGAAGAAATACCAGAAGCCGTTAAAGGAGAAAAATGGGCGCAACTCGGCGTAAACGTGGAGGCAGACTTTGAACCCCTCTACGTCATCCCCAAAGATAAAAAGAAAATTGTCAAAGAACTCAAAGACGCCCTCAAAGACGCCACAGAACTGATTCTAGCCACTGACGAAGACCGAGAAGGCGAAAGCATTTCCTGGCATTTGCTGCAAATCCTCAAACCCAAAGTTCCCATCAAGCGGATGGTATTCCACGAAATCACCCGTGAAGCCATCCGCGACGCTTTGACTCACTGTCGCGACATCGACAATCGAGTCGTACAGGCCCAAGAAACTCGGCGGATTCTAGACAGACTCGTCGGTTACACCCTTTCTCCGCTATTGTGGAAAAAAATCGCTTGGGGCTTGTCCGCCGGCCGAGTCCAGTCCGTCGCCGTGCGCCTTTTAGTGCGCCGGGAACGGGAACGCCGCGCTTTCCGGCAAGGTAGCTACTGGGATTTGAAAGCGACTTTGACCCCCCCCAACCCCCCCCTTGGTAAGGGGGGGGCTTCGGACAATACCCCCCTTGGTAAGGGGGGGGCTTCGGACAATACCCCCCTTGGTAAGGGGGGACAGGGGGGTGCATTTGAAGCAAAACTGGTAACAGTAGGCAATGTGAAAGTTGCCAACGGTAGCGATTTTGATGAGAATACTGGCGGAATTATCGCAGGCCGCCGCGTACTTTTGCTGAACGAAGAACAGGCGCGGGCTTTACTAGAACGCATTCAAAACAAACCTTGGACTGTCACGAACCTAGAAGAACGGCCAGTCACCCGCAAACCTTCGCCGCCGTTTACAACCTCGACTTTGCAGCAGGAAGCTAACCGCAAGCTGAGGCTGGGAGCGCGGGAAACCATGCGAATTGCCCAAAGTCTCTACGAACGCGGTTTTATCACCTATATGCGGACGGATTCGGTGCATTTATCCGAACAGGCGATCGCCGCAGCCCGCAGTTGCGTCCAAGAACTTTACGGTAGCGAATACCTCAGCCCCAAACCGCGCAAATATACGACCAAAAGCAAAGGTGCCCAGGAAGCCCACGAAGCTATTCGTCCTGCTGGTAGCACTTTTCGGACTCCGCAGCAAACCGGGTTAGATGGCGTTGACTTCCGCCTCTACGATTTAATTTGGAAACGGACTGTGGCTTCTCAAATGGCTGATGCGCGCCAAACTCACGTCACGCTACTGACTTTGGTGGAAGATGCCGGTTTCCGTTCCAGCGGGAAACGCATCGATTTTCCCGGCTTTTTGCGCGCCTACGTGGAAGGTTCCGATGACCCGGATGCGGCTTTGGAAGACCAAGAGGTGATTTTGCCGGCGCTGAAAGTGGGTGATAAACCTAATTGCAAAGATTTAGAAGCCGTTGGCCACGAAACTCAGCCGCCCGCCCGTTTCACCGAAGCTTCACTCGTTAAAATGTTGGAAAGCGAGGGCGTGGGCCGTCCGAGTACCTATGCGAGTATTATCGGCACTATAGTCGATCGAGGTTACGCCAAATTAGTTGCCAACGCCCTAATTCCCACATTCACCGCTTTCGCCGTCACCACTTTATTGGAAACGCATTTTCCCGATTTAGTAGACACCGGTTTTACTTCCCGAATGGAACAAACCCTGGATGAAATTGCCACCGGCGAAGCTAAATGGCTGCCATATTTGGACAAGTTTTATCGAGGGGAAACTGGACTTCAAACCCAAGTCAAAGAACAGGAAAGTCAAATCGATGCCAAAGTTGCTCGAACTGTGGTATTGGAGAATATTTCTGCTAAAGTTTGCATCGGTAAATACGGCGCTTATCTGGAAGCGGAAAGGGAAGAAGGGCCGGTGAAAGCATCGATTCCTCAAGATTTGACTCCGGCGGATTTAGACCCGGAACAAGTCGAGTTTCTGTTAAAGCAAAAGACTGAAGGCCCGGAACAATTGGGTCTCCACCCGGAAACCGGAGAACCGATTTTTGTGCTGATTGGCAGTTATGGGCCCTACGTTCAGTTAGGGGAAATCACTGAAACTAACAAGAAACCGAAGCGGAGTTCTTTGCCGAAGGGGACGGACAAGGATACGATGACCTTAGAGATGGCTGTGAGCTTGCTGACACTGCCACGCCTGTTGGGAACTCACCCGGATACGGGGGCGAAGGTGCAGGCTGCTTTGGGGATGTATGGGCCTTATGTGGTGCATGACCAGGGTAAGGTTGGTAAGGATTATCGATCGATCAAGGTTCCCGATGATGTTTTGACTATAACGCTCGATCGGGCATTGGAACTATTAGCCCAGCCAAAAGCAGTTCGGGGTAGCAGCAAAACAGCGACACCTTTGAAGGAATTGGGCGCCCATCCAGAGTCGGGAGAACTCCTCAATGTTTACGACGGCCGTTATGGGCCCTACGTCAAACACGGGGATATCAATGCTTCTTTGGCTAAGGATGAATCAGTGGAGAATTTCACCTTACAAAAAGCACTGGATTTGTTAGCAGCGAAGGAAGCAGCGGGCGGCGGCAAATCTAGCAAGTCGAAGAAGTCAACGAAGACTACTGCGGCGAAGTCGGAAACTGCTGAGAAGAAAACAACTACTGCGAAGAAAACTACTGCGGCGAAGTCGGAAACTGCGGCTAAGAAAACGACTGCGGCGAAGTCGGAAACTGCGGCGAAGAAAACTACTGCGGCTAAAAAGGCGACGACTGCTACGGCGAGTAAGAAGAAAACAGAGTGAAATTAGTAAGGAGACGTTGAAATTAGTAAGGACACAGCACTGCTGTGTCCCTACAAAACTCACGGATTTCTTTTGGATGATGCGTGATCAAAGAAATAGAAACTTTTTGGCTGCTGTATTGCACGATCAAAATAAAAGGATGGAGAGATTTCAGGGTGAAGATTCCAAAAGATGCGGTCATCCCAGACGATAAGATAACTGGTTATCTGCTGGTACACAAAGCCAGAAATGATAAGTCAAAATTCTTGGCACGGGCTGGATTTACCTCAGAAAACCCAGAAGCGCTGAAAGCAGCCATCCAGTCAGTTGTGGGAGTAGGTGAGGCGACTGAAGAGAGGAATAACGAGTATGGAATCTTTTATCGAGTTGTAGGAGAACTCGTTGGTACAAATGGTATAAACCTATCTGTCGTTACAATTTGGCTGCAACGACGGATTGATGGAAAATTTCAGTTTGTGACGCTACAACCTTTTAAGGAGACTTAACATGATTCTAAAGCTATATCAGGAAGTTGCTTTAACTCGTGACTTACCAGAATATCAACTCAGAGCTGGAGATATTGCCACATTGGTTGATTTTGTTCCTCATCCTAGTGGTGGTGAAGAAGGCTGCCTGTTGGAAGTATTTAATGCTGTTGGTGAGTCTCTTACAGTTATAGCCGTCCCTATCTCTACTGTAGAAGTTCTGCGCCCTGATGAAATCTTAACTGTTCGTTCTTTGGCAACAGCAGGTTAATATTGATTGACATCCAGGTTGTAGAAACCGTGGCATCGGAACATTTTGTTTTAATGATATAATCAAAACTATCCATGTAGTAATTGGAGTAATTGAATCACCATGATATCTGAACTTATGGTACAACCTTCTTACTGGATAGATAGCGAGATTTCGATGCAGAAAGTCAGAAATCTTTACTTATTCAAATTTACGGAAAACCTGCAAGCCAGATTGGAAGAATTAGCCGAGAGAAAAAAGGCTAATCTTTTAACTTCAGAAGAGGTTGTAGAATTAGCAAGTTTACTCGAACTCGATCGGATTTTCACCTTAATTAACGCTAAAGTTATAGCAGCCTCATGTCCGTAAACCGCGCTACTAGAAATTTAGTAAGAAGTAGAGCTAATTTTCTTTGTGAATCTTGCCATTCAGCGGAAGAAAGTAGCTCTACTCTGTTTACGATTGACCATATTTTACCTCGCTCAATAGGTGGTAACGATGAACTTGAAAACTTAGCTTTAGCTTGTCATCGGTGTAATAATAATCGCTATAATTTTGTGACTGCTACTGACCCTGAAACAGAAAAAGAAGTAACTTTGTTTAACCCCCGTCAACAGCAATGGTTTGAGCATTTTAACTGGTCGGCGGATGGTTTAGAAATAATGGGTATTACTCCAACAGGTAGGGGAACCTGCGATCGATTAGACCTTAACGATCGGTATCATAATGAAGGAGCGATTATCAGAGCTCGTCGTTTATGGATTAGGGCAGGGTGGCATCCTCCCTCTAGCGATCCTTGCCAAAATTTATAAAATCGAGCGCTCGATTTTAGATTATGGAAAGGCTCTCCTAAAATATCAAAATACATAATCAGCTTAACTTAATTCCTATTAGTTAAGTTTCTTGCAAAACGTTGTGAATTAATTCTGCTGCTAGTTCTAGCTTATCGCGGTGAGTCAGAGCATCCATGTCAACGGTGACTGTTGAGCGGCGCTTGGGTGCGGGTGCGACTGGGGGTGTGGCGACGGGCAACTCCAGGGTTTCGTAGAAGTAATCGATCGGTTTTTCGTACACGGCGGCGAAGGCGGGTAACTCCCTCTCGGCGTCTACTTTGCGCTTGCCGTTTTCGATACACGAGATGGCTTGTTGGCTCATGGTTATCCCGTAGCGCAGCTCTAACTGCTCAATAACTTGCTCTTGGGTTAATCCGAGTGCTTCGCGGGTAGCCTTGAGGCGCTTGCCAAGGGAGAACGCCATATCAGGAAATCGTGTAAAGGACAATGAAATTCTATATTTTTCCTTAAGAAACCTCTATCCGATAAATCAATAGTTATACGATAATCATGTAAATTCAGATTCCGATGGGTTCTAGCCACTCGGAAGACTTGCGGACAAACCAGAAACCTTGTGTAGGAGAAGTGAAATGAACGAAATAGTTGAAAAAGCTCAACAGGCAATTGCTACACCCGAAGTGCAAGAGATGTTGAAAAAGTTATCTGAATATGGTTTAGGTGTGTTTATGCCACATATGCACGATCCAGAAACAGGTGACTTTGCCCCGCTTCCTTCAGGGATAGTAGCCGTAGAGGATAATCTACAAGTATCTTTTCATCATGCTTCTGAACCAGAAGTTTCTAACGCTAGACCTGTCGGTTGGGTTTGGGATAATTCTTCTCAAACAGCTATGGCTTGTACTACTTGTATGGAATATAGTGGACGACACAGTAAAACTAATCATTAAGTAGTTTGTTGATTGAGTACAGTCTGGGATAAGTCAACTGCTATCCCAGTTTCTGTCTGAGCAGATGCAAAACAGTTGTCTGTCTCAAAACTTGGTTTTGATTCAACAACATAATGTTAATTATTCACAAGGAGTTGAATATGAAGTTTTCGGCTGACCGTACAGAGAAGAAAGGGCCTTTGGGAGGAGCTTACTACGAAACATACATCAAGATAACTTTGACACCAGAAGAGGAAAATATTGCCAACAAACAAGGCATTATGAGTTCCAGAATTTTCGGAAGTATGAGAAATTCTGATGACCCTGAAACAAGAGAGGCTTTTAGTCTTTGTGGTCGGTTAGAAATAACAATGGAAGATTTAATTAATGGGATTACAGTTAAAGTTGGTAGCGGTAAAGAACTGGGAAGGCTTGCAGCGTTTGAAGATTTGATAAAACAGCGTTGTAAAAACTTTAAGTCCAACCTTGAAGCCGATCAGTTTTTTGGCTCTGGCGGATCTAAAGATGAAGAGGAGTTATAGGCTCCTGATTTTGCAGTAAGGTGTCGATAATTTTTGTTTAGCAATGGAGAGAAAAAATGTCAAACAAGCCAATGAAAGACGATCGCCCTGAGAATCGTGACTCAGCAAAAGATAAAGTAGAAAACGTGGTTAAAGAACTTAAGCTAACTAAAAATGAGCGACAACAGCTACATTACCGCTTAGAAGACTACATGAGCTACCAGGATATACTGGAACTTGCAAAAAGTATGTTTCAACAAAATTCAGAAGGTCGTTGGTAGATAATGCATGGATAAAAAAGGCAAGCTTTTTTAATCCCAGACAAAAGAGCGATCGCACTTTTTTCAACACCTTGATGAAATTGTGATCGCTCTATTTTGCATAATTTGCACTGACTCAGTATTAATTTCAGTTAAATCACTCAGTTTTATATTATTTGTGCGTTCGATCGCACAAACCCACCCTATCCCTACCTCGCGTTGGTCTAAAATCTTCTCAGTCGCCAAAAATATCATAGGCGCGATCGACCAAACGAAAAAACTGCGGTAATCCACAAGTAGCTAGCGTACCATACCGTAAATTGCCCACACTGGAAAATTTTAATACTTTTCTTGAGTAAAAATTGACATAGATCCAAACCATGAACTATATTAGAGAAAAGGATGCAGCAGACATGATCTAATCATGACATCCCGTTACCCACGAGGTCGAGGAATTCCGGTAAAGACGTTCTGAATACCAAGATTTATATTTTGGCGAAGGCTCCTTAAGGAGCCTTTGTTATTTTAGGGCTTCGGTAATTCCTTATTCTGCAATAACTTTTTGGCTATGACGAAAAAGCCAACTTTTTCAACTTTACCTATGCCTTCGTATATAGGATAAGCACTGTGTATATGTAATCTCAACCTTTTACTTTCTCTGAATGCTGCAAAAGCAACGAAATAATCAACCTCAATACCGTTTGAATCTACAATTTTAACGATTGCAAATTTTCCATACCCAGCATGACAAACTAAGGTTTCCTTCTCGCCCAATGACTCGACAATACTTGGTAATTGCCTTGAAAGTTGATATCTATCAAAATTAAACGTTCTGGACTCTCTCGGCCCATTGTACATCAATAGCTGTGATTCTTCGCTAGAAATATCATCAGAATCTTTAGTAAAACAATGTAAACCATAAGTTACTATAAATTTGTATGTGATTATATTTTTTTCATCTTTTTTGTCAACATACTCAATCCAGCGAGCATTAAGATGCGATAAATCATAAACTTCACCATTAAATATAAAATTTTTCCATAATGTAACTTCTTGGACGGTATTAAACTTCATGCTTATAAAATAGAATTTATGCGATTTATGAATTAGGTATATATTTGCTATTATAGTAGTGTAAACGAGCGATGTGTGAAATTTTTATGATTTTATTGAGTAGAACTTGACTCGACCTTTTAATAAAATTTGGATTGAGGGCGATCGCATATTTTGCGCGAACCATTATGCAGTAGTATTAATTTGTCTCTCTTTCTTTGCACATCTTTCATGCGGCGGGATTCAATCTTCTACAAACTGTTCGGACAAGCGCCCACTTTGCTGTTCGATCTACTGGCGACAACTCCAGCAAATGCTGCCAATTATCGCTTTGACTCGGTTGCAGTCAAAGAACCTAAATTTGAAATTGACGGCGTATTTTTGCCCCCAGAATCTGAGGAACCGGGCATTGTCTATTTTTGTGAAGTTCAGTTTCAGAAAGACGAACAGCTTTACGAACGATTGTTTGGCGAATCGTTTTTATACTTTTACCGCAATCGCAGTCGTTACAGCGATTGGCAAGCTGTAGTGATTTATCCATCACGCAGCGTCGAACAAAGCGATGTTTATCCTTATCGAGCTTTGCTCAACAGCAATCAAGTGCATCGGGTGTGCTTGGATGAGTTGGGGGATATTCGCGCTTTGCCTTTAGGGATTGCGCTGATGGTGTTGACGACTGTCGGGGAGACTCAAGCACCAGCAGAAGCAAGATATTTGCTGAGCCGAGTGCAGCAAGAAGTTCCACCAGCAGCAGGTCGTGACATAATAGATCTATTAGCAACTATTATGTCGTACAAATTTACATCGTTGAGTCGAGCCGAGGTGGAATCAATGTTGGGAATTACATTACAGGAAACGAGATTCTATCAAGAAGCTAAGGCGGAAGGACGGCAGGCAGAAGCCTGTGCCCTGATTGTCCGACAATTAACCCGTCGGTTACGGCAAGAAATTTCTGAGGAAATGCGATCGCGCCTTGCCAATCTGCCCTTGCTAGTGCTCGAAGATTTGAGTGAGGCGCTGTTGGATTTTGCTACTATGGCGGATTTGCAGGCTTGGCTGGAGGTGCAGCAGTCGGAAAGATAAGAATTTAGCGAGTTATGAGGGCTTCAATAGCTGATGCACTTTACTCGCTAAATTTCGTCAGCCTCATCTTGCTGTCGAATTGCTGACTCAATTTCGTCTGGATAAGCTTCAGTATTTGCACTGACTCAGTATTAATCTCTGTTAAATTAGTAAGTGGGGTCGCTTTCTTCAATCTAAAATCTAAAATCTAAAATTGATTGACTCAATCCCACTCCTCCCTAATTTGTCTCTGGTAGTCTAACGGGTCTTCAGTTAGTTTAATGACACCCGCATACTTTGCTAAATTACTGTTTTCTTTTTTGTGAATTATCAGAGTCTCTAACAGTTGCTCAATTTTTTGCCAGTCCTCGTAATCGATTAGCACTGCAACCGGACGCATTGCTTCGTCAGTCACAAGTTTTTTCCTAACAGGTAGCATTAAGGCCCCCTTCAGATTTAATATTTAACTTTTCCATTATAGCTCGACAATTAAAAATCGGTATGTCGAAATTACTCGCAGCTTGCGTGACATCTTTTTTATTACCCATAAAAAGCGCTCCGATCGCCCCAAACCAGGAAAAGTTTTGAGATTTTTTATCAGTAATCTGAGAAGTTCCCTTCTAAATTTAATTTTCTTAACTTAAATTAACACAAATCTCATTTTTAAATCTGTATAGATCTATAACTTGCTTGATTACCGCAGCTTTCATCCCCCCCACAGGATTCAGATTTTATGAGTTTATAGCGGTTTTAAACGCATGAGGTACAAGCCGATCAATGCCCTATGCCCTATGCCCTATGCCCCGTACCTCATTGAACAGAGAAGGGCTATAGGATCAAGAACTACCCAAAAAATTTAATGTAAATTTAAACTTTGATTTAGATAAAAATGGTATAAAATGCAATTGTTTACTTGCAAAACATGGAGTAAAAATAAGCAATGTCAAAAGTAACAAAATAAGATGCCGTCTCAGTGAAAATAACGATAAAACTTCAAAACACAGTCGATCGATAAATAACCAAAACACAGGATTGAATCGCATATGATGCTAGAAACGACCGAAATCCCCCAATTAAAACCGCTTTCCGACTCAGAACTAGGCAAAATCAACGCTTACTGGCGCGCAGCTAACTACCTTTCCGTCGGACAAATCTATCTCCTCGATAATCCCCTACTCAAAGAACCCCTCAAACTCGAACACGTCAAACCCAGACTCCTCGGACATTGGGGCACTACTCCAGGCCTCAACTTCATCTACGTCCACCTCAACCGCCTCATCAAAGCGCAGGACTTAAACGCTATCTACATCGCAGGCCCAGGACACGGCGGGCCGGGCTTGGTGGCCAACACCTATCTCGAAGGAACTTATACCGAATATTACTCGAACATTTCCGAAGATTCCGAGGGAATTCAACGACTGTTCAAACAGTTTTCGTTTCCCGGCGGTATCCCCAGCCACGTCGCGCCGGAAACTCCGGGTTCGATTCACGAAGGCGGCGAACTTGGCTACGCCCTTGTCCACGCTTACGGGGCGGCCTTCGACAACCCCGATTTAATCGTGGCTGCGGTTGTCGGGGATGGGGAAGCAGAAAGTGGCCCGCTGGCTGCTAGCTGGCATTCTAACAAGTTTCTTAACCCGGTTCGGGATGGGGCTGTGTTGCCGATTTTGCACCTGAATGGCTACAAAATTGCGAATCCGACCGTGTTGGCCCGCATTCCGCGCGAGGAATTGGAGAGTTTGATGGTCGGTTATGGCTACAAACCTTATTGGGTGGAAGGATCGGACCCGGAAACGATGCACCAGTTGATGGCTGCAACGATGGATACGGTCATTGGCGAAATTAAGGCGATTCAGGAGGAAGCGCGGACTAATGGCTGTTCCGATCGCCCTCAGTGGCCGATGATTGTACTTAAAACTCCCAAGGGTTGGACCGGGCCGAAGCAGGTTGATGGGAAGAAAACTGAGGGATCGTGGCGATCGCACCAAGTTCCATTAGCTGAAATGGCTTCTAAGCCCGGTCACGTCCAACTCCTGGAAGATTGGATGAAAAGCTACAAGCCGGAAGAACTCTTTGACGAACACGGTAAGTTAATTCCCGAATTGGCGGAATTAGCACCAAAGGGCGATCGACGGATGGGGGCAAATCCGCACGCTAACGGCGGTCTGCTGCTGCGAGACTTGAAAATGCCAAAATTTGCAGACTACGCCGTAGACGTGCAAAAACCAGGCACTGTAATGGCAGAAGCCACCCGCGTGACTGGTCGCTTTCTGCGTGATGTGATGAAACTCAATCAGGATAACCAGAATTTCCGCATTGTCGGGCCCGACGAAACTGCTTCAAACCGCCTCGATCCGGTGTTTGAGGTGACTGGGCGGGAGTGGATGGGTAGTATTTTGCCGGAGGATGACGAGCACCTGTCTCCCGACGGCCGCGTCATGGAAATCCTCAGCGAACATCTGTGTCAGGGTTGGCTGGAAGGCTATTTGCTAACAGGAAGGCACGGCTTTTTCTCCTGCTACGAAGCATTTATTCACATCATCGATTCGATGTTCAACCAACACGCTAAATGGTTGAAAACTACTCGCGATATTCCTTGGCGCAGACCGATCGCATCTCTCAACTACCTGCTAACATCTCACGTTTGGCGGCAAGACCACAATGGTTTTTCGCACCAAGATCCGGGTTTTATCGACCACGTAATTAACAAGAAAGCGGAGGTGGTGCGGATATATTTGCCGCCCGATGCTAACACTTTGCTGTCAGTAACTGACCACTGTCTCCGCAGTCGCCATTATGTGAATGTGATTATTGCTGGGAAGCAGCCGGCTTTGCAATATTTGGATATGGATTCTGCGATTAAACACTGCACGGCTGGTATCGGGATTTGGGAGTGGGCTAGCAATGACAAAGGCGGCGAACCGGATGTGGTGATGGCTTGTGCGGGTGATGTTCCGACGCTGGAAACTTTGGCGGCTGTTGACATTCTGCGCCGAGATTATCCTGAGTTAAAAGTGCGGGTGGTGAATGTGGTGGATTTGATGACGCTTCAGCCTTCGAGTGAACATCCTCACGGTTTATCTGATAAGGATTTTGATGCTTTGTTCACGAAGGATAAGCCGGTGATTTTTGCTTTTCACGGCTATCCTTGGCTGATTCACCGGTTGACTTATCGCCGGACAAATCACTCGAATATTCATGTTCGCGGTTACAAGGAAGAGGGTACGACTACGACGCCCTTTGATATGGTGGTGATGAACGATCTCGATCGCTTCCACTTAGTTGGTGATGTGATCGATCGCGTGTCAAAACTCGGTTATGCTGCGGCTTATGGCAAACAGGCGCTGCGGGACAAGCTGATCGAGCACAGGTTGTATATCACCGAACATGGCGATGATCTGCCGGAAATCCGCGATTGGAAGTGGCCTCACGGGGGCGCGGTTTCGTCTGAAACGCCGAAGGAAACCAAAGATCCAACGGTGACAGGAGATCAAGGTGTGCGATCGGGTGCACCTGGGTAGGGCGATATTTTTATGAACAGGCAAGATGCCTGTTCCACAAGAAAATTTATCTTTTGTGGAATAGGCATCTTGCCTGTTGCTGATGATCGAGTAATACCTCAACTTGGGCGCGAGTTACTCCCGGAAACCATTCGAGAAACTGGTCAATAGAGGCTCCATCTTTAAGATTCTCGAAAAAGGCGGCAACAGGTACGCGCGTTCCCCGAAATACCCATGCACCACTCACTTTGGTTGGATGACGTTCAATGACTTCAAATAGGTCTGTAGTCTGCATGACATTCGTCGCTTGTTGCGGATGAAGTAAAACAACTAAGATATAATTAATCTTAGCATAAATCAACCGTGATTTAAGATTTGTACATTCAAAAGGGGCGGTAATGCTTAAAGAAATAGAAATCCAAAATTTTAGGTGTTTTGAGCAAATCAAAATTTCTGGGTTTGAAAGAGTCAATTTAATCGGTGGCAAAAACAATGCTGGCAAAACAGCTTTATTAGAAGCACTTTTTCTCAATATTTCTCCAGAAGCTAGCAGTATATTAGTCCTAAAAGATCTGAGAAAAGAGTCATCATTAGTCATGAAAGCTATGCCTGACAGAGCTTGGGATAACTTGTTTTATGGAAGAGAACAAGGCAAATCTATACTAATTATTGGAACAAGTGACAATGATGACACCGATGAATTCACCATTCAGCAATATACAAATCCGAAAACTATTGATCCGAAAACTATTATGTTAATTACAGGTAACAAAACCCAAAATGTCAGTGGTATCAGTGGCTCGGATTGTTTAACTGCTAGTTCCAAAGGTTTAATAAATGGTAGTAATACCATAATTACTGATGCCATTCCTACTCCTGGTGAACTACCGATTATTCCCTCTTTTACCAGAATTTCAGGAATAGAACTCACAGAAGCATACGATCAGGCTCGTTTGAATGAAAAAGATAGTGAAGTTTTGAAAGCTTTTCAAATTATCGACCCTGCAATCGAATCAGTAGAGAGTTTTTCAATTGGCGAACCCACGCTTTACTTAAGAAGAAAAGGCGAAAAGCGTTTACCTCTCTCATTGTTTGGAGATGCCATGAACCGAGTTGCAGAAATTATTCTTAAACTGGTAAACAGTGAGCATAAAATCTTGCTGATCGATGAGATAGAAAATGGCATACACTATACAAACCAGCGAGAGTTTTGGAGAATGTTGTTTCGGTTAGCGGTTGAACTGGATACCCAGATTTTTGCCACAACTCACAGTTTAGAGATGCTTCAAGCATTTGCTGATGTGGGTTTAGAACCCAATCAGGAATGCAGCAGCGCATATTTTGAACTAGCAAGGAAACTCAAAACAAATCAAATAATCGGTATCAGACGCGATTTGGAAACATTGAATTACGCACTAGAGCATCAAGAAGGAGTGAGAGGTGAGTAATATTGTCATAGTAGAAAGTGGTTGAAATAATCGGCGGTTGAAACCGCTTCTACACGAACGAAGTCCGCCTTCGCGGACTGAAGAGTAAACTGGATTTGATATCAAAATTAAGTAATTTATGAGCTTAAAAATCTACTTTCTGCGCCACGGTGAAACAGTTTACAGCAAAACTGGCGGTTTCTGCGGCGACCTCGACCCAGAGTTAACAGCCGAAGGTTCTCAAATGGCAGAACAATTTGCCGCAACTTACGCGAAATTGCCTTGGGATGCTGTTTATGTCAGTCCGATGAAACGCACGATCGCAACTGCAAAACCTTTGTGTGATACTCTGGGAATTGAAATGCAGCTTCGCGACGGCTTGAGGGAAATTAAATACGGGAAGTGGGAGGGTCAAACAGTTGAATTTGTCCGGGAAAAATATGCCCAAGAGTACATTAATTGGTTGACGGAACCGGCTTGGAATGCGCCCAATGATGGCGAAACTTCTGTGCAAATTGCTAGCCGATCGTCCTTAATTATCGCAGAAATTCAGGAAAAGTACAAAGATGGTAATGTTTTGGTAGTTTCGCACAAGGCGACTATTCGGATTATTCTGTGCAGTTTGTTGGGAATTGATTTAGGAAGTTACCGCAATCGCATTGCTGCTCTAGCAGCTTCTGTTAGTATTGTCAAGTTTGATGTGCGCGGGCCTATGCTGGAGGTTTTGGGCGATCGATCGTACATGGATGAAACTCTCCGCAATTTACCAGGTACTTGAAATTGCGGGTAAGGTGCGCGCACTGCACACCCTACAGCCTGAAACTAAATCGCACCGATGTAAGACAATCCTAAAATAGCACCTGCTCCCAAAATATGACCAAAGCTGGTGGTTCCCAAAACTGCACCCAAGCCAAAACCACCGAACATATTCGATGAGGGCATGGCAGTGCCTGTGCTAGGATGCTGGATGGTTAATTTGCCGATCGCAATAGCTAGAATATTGCAGACAATCATAATCACAGCAATGGTGGGGCTCCATTCTACGGTTCTGGGTGCAACGGCAAGTAAAATTGGTGTAAACATCGATCGGCTCCTGAAAATTTACTAAATGAAAATCTGAACAGAAGATATATCAAAAAAATGCAACTGTTAGCTACAATTTGCATTAACAGTTAACATTTCTACATTTTTCTTCATATTTTTCCAGAATTTCAAAATTTCTTAGTCAGCGCAGGCGGACTTCGTTTGTATAGTAACGATTTCAGATCATTTCCGTTTGATTCGGACTTGTATGATGTTAAATTTTGTAGGGGCGGGTTCACCAACAATATTTGCCCATAATCGACAATCTCATAAACCCGCCCCCGCCCAATCTCAATCTCAATCGCCGATCTAAAAACAGTTTTTGAATAATAATTTAAACCTTTACCTAAGTTGAGTAGACGATGAAAATACTGGTATTAAATGCAGGTTCTAGCAGTCAAAAGAGCTGTCTTTACGAGTTAAACGATACGCAGCCCGATCGCCCTTTGCAACCCCTCTGGGAAGCTAAAATAGATTGGACTCACCAGCAGGGTGTATCAGAGTTGAAAGTCAAGACCGCAAAAGGTACTCAGTTTGAAGAGGAGTTTGCATCGGAATCTCGCACAGATACTATTTCTCGAATGCTGGAGACTCTTTGGAAGGGCGAAACTCAAACCATTAACGATTTAAACGAGATTGATATTGTCGGCCACCGCGTCGTACATGGCGGACAAGACTATCAGGAAAGTACGTTGATTTCACCGGATGTAAAAAAGGCGATCGCCCGTTTAGCAGTTTTCGCCCCCGTACACAATCCCGTTAACCTCGAAGGCATTGAGGCGATCGAAAATCTCCTCCCAAATGTACCGCAAATAGCAGTTTTTGATACAGCTTTTCACGCACAATTGCCCCCCGCAGCCTTTGTGTATCCCGGCCCCTACGAATGGCTCGAAAACGGGATTCGTCGCTACGGTTTTCACGGGATTAGCCATCAATATTGCGCGCGTCGGGCTGCGGAAATGCTGAACCGCAATTTAGCAGATTTGCGGCTGATTAGCTGTCATTTGGGCAACGGGTGTTCTCTGGCGGCGATTCGCGGCGGGGTGAGTATTGACACGACGATGGGATTTACGCCTTTGGAGGGTTTGATGATGGGAAGTCGATCGGGCTCGATCGATCCTGGTATCATAATTCATCTGTTAAGGCGATCGGATATTACTGCTGAGAAACTTGATAATATTCTCAATCAAAATTCTGGTTTAAAAGGTATTTCTGGGGTATCTGGCGATATGCGACAGATTGGAGAGGCTATTAGTCAAGGTAATGAAAGAGCTCAACTTGCATTGGATATTTACATCCACCGCTTGCGCGCCGGAATTGGGGCGATGCTGGCTAGTTTGGGAGGATTGGATGCTTTGATTTTTACAGCAGGCGTTGGGGAAAATTCTGCGTTTGTGCGGGCTACCGCTTGCGAAGCTTTTGGATTTATGGGTTTAAAATTGGATGGGGAAAAGAATCAACAAGTGCAGGGCGATGAAGATATTGCGACGGCTGATTCAGCGGTGAGAGTTTTGGTGATTCACACCCAGGAAGATTGGGAAATCGCGCGAGAATGCTGGAAATTTTACTAGCAAAAAGTGCTGTTTACTCAGGTCGTAGCTAAGCTGTTACGCATTTAAAATGGTATTGTAGGGTGCGTAGGGGCGAATGGCTCTCTTAGCCCGTACAAGGCGTTTCCCATGTATAGTAGGGGCGAATGGCCATTCGCCCGTACAAGGCTGACGCACCCTACATGGATAGTTAGTGCTTTAAATTCGTAACAGCTTATAAGGTTGCATAATAAGTATTGCATTATTTTCTCTGAGATATAGATATATGGCACTAATTGTTCAGAAATATGGCGGAAGTTCGGTTGGTACAGTCTCGCGGATTCTGGAAGTAGCGAAGCGAGTTGTGAAAACAGCACAGCTTGGCAACTCCCTAGTTGTGGTACTTTCGGCAATGGGCAAAACCACCGACGGTTTAGTTAAACTAGCTAAGGAAATTTCCACAAATCCCAGCAAACGGGAAATGGATATGTTGCTCTCCACTGGGGAACAAGTTTCGATCGCACTTTTGAGTATGGCATTACAGGAACTCGGACAACCCGCAATTTCCCTCACAGGTGCTCAAGTCGGCATCGTCACGGAAGCCGCCCACACCCGCGCCCGGATTTTGCGGATCGATCCGACTCGGATTGAAAGCCAGCTAAATATGGGTAAAGTTGTTGTGGTTGCTGGTTTCCAGGGCATCACTGATGCTGGAGAAATGGAAATTACCACCTTGGGGCGAGGCGGTTCCGACACTTCGGCGGTGGCCCTAGCGGCGGCATTACGGGCCGATAGGTGCGAAATTTATACTGACGTGCCCGGAATTCTGACTACAGATCCGCGCTTGATTCCCGACGCCCAGTTGATGGATGAGATCACTTGCGACGAAATGCTGGAATTGGCGAGTTTGGGCGCAAAAGTGCTGCACCCCAGGGCGGTAGAAATTGCCAAAAATTACGGCGTGCCCTTGGTAGTGCTGTCTAGTTGGAGTGAGGCACCCGGTACGCGGGTGGTGTCGCCTCCTCCCCAACCGCGTCCTTTGGAGGGCTTGGAGCTCGCAAAAGCCGTGGATGCGGTGGAATTTGACTTGGATCAGGCGGGGGTGTCGTTGTTGCGTTTGCCCGATCGCCCCGGAGTAGCAGCGCGGTTATTTGGTGCGATCGCGCAACAAAATCTCGATGTAGACTTAATTATCCAGTCAATTCATGAAGGAAATACTAACGATATTGCCTTCACAGTGACGCGAAATTCTCTGCAACAAGCCGCCGCCGTTGCAGATGCCATTATACCTACCCTCGGCAAGAATTCTCGCCCAGAATTGGGAGAACCGGAAGTGAAAACAGAAGAACGACCCATAGCTAAAGTTAGCATTGCAGGTGCGGGAATGATCGGGCGTCCGAGGGTAGCAGCCGAGATGTTTAAGACTTTAGCGGATGCGGGAATTAATATTCAGATGATTTCCACTTCCGAGGTGAAAGTTAGTTGTACGATCGATGCTACGGATTGCGATCGGGCAGTTGCCGAACTCTGCAAAACATTTGGTGTGTCTAATTCTGCGATCGGACTCAATTCCTCATCTCCAAAGCCAGCAGCAGTAAGGGCTGTAGCCCTCGATATCAACCAAGCGCGTTTAGCAATTCGCCATTTGCCCGATCGTCCCGGAGTAGCAGCCAAACTGTTCGGACTTTTAGCCGAGGAAAATATTAGTGTAGACACGATTATTCAATCCCAGCGGTGTCATAATATCGACGGCATATTGACTCGCGACATCGCATTTACTGTAGCACAAATGGATGCAGAAGCTGCTAAAATAGTCCTAGAAAAAGCCGCCCCAGAATTCGGATGGGGCGAAGTTGCAGTTGATACACAAATTGCGAAAGTTAGTGTTGTCGGTTCCGGGATGGTGGCGCATCCGGGGGTAGCAGCAAAGATGTTTGCAGCGCTTTCCCGGCAGCAAATCAATATTCAAATGATTGCGACTTCCGAGATTAAAATTAGCTGTGTTGTGGATGAAGAACAGGGTATAACTGCTTTGAAGGCAATTCACACAGCCTTTGAACTTGCGGGCACCGAAAAAATCCAAATTCCCGCTTAATACTTGTTTGCTTGTATGGCGGTTTTCGGTAGGGACACGGCAGTGCCCATTGGTGTCAACTTAACGTCAAACCCAGTCAGAGACTGCTCTTTGACTATTAACCCTAGATCCCCCCTAACCCCCCTTAAGAAGGGGGGGACAGGAGTCCGATCAAAGTCCCCCTTCTTAAGGGGGATTTAGGGGGATCTAGACTCAGGTAAAAACCAGATTTCTCAAGGCTTTCAGGCTTAAGTTGACACTAATGGGCAGTGCCCATTGGTGTCAACTTAACGTCAAACCCAGTCAGAGACTGCTGTTTGACTATNAAAAACCAGATTTCTCAGGGCTTTCAGGCTTAAGTTGACACCAATGGGTAGGGGCCATTGGTGTCAACTTAAGGCCAAACCCTGTCACAGACTACTGTTTGACGATTCAGGCCAGATCCCCCCTAACCCCCCTTAAGAAGGGGGGGACAGGAGTCCGATCAAAGTCCCCCTTCTTAAGGGGGATTTAGGGGGATCTAGACTCAGGTAAAAACCAGATTTCTCAGGGCTTTCAGGCTTAAGTTGACACCAATGGGTAGGGGCGAATGGCCATTCGCCCGTACAAGGTTTTTCGTTGCAGCGTAGGGGCGAATGGCTATTCGCCCTTACAAGGTTTTCCGTTTCAGTTAAGGCGGCGACACTATCTTGCTTTCTGCTAATGTACTTTCAATAGATTAGATTTCACTCACACAATACGGTATCGCAATGGTCGTCGGCGAATTCAAACCAGGTTTAGAAGGTGTTCCTGCTACCTTGTCCAGCATTAGCTTTGTAGATGGACAAAAAGGGCTGCTTGAATATCGCGGCATTAGCATCGAGGAACTAGCACTCAAAAGTTCCTTTGTAGAAACTTCATATTTATTAATCTGGGGTGTACTTCCGACAAAGGAAGAACTAGAAGCCTTCGAGCATGAAATTCGGTATCACCGCCGAATCAAATATCGCATCCGGGACATGATGAAATGCTTCCCGGAAAGAGGACACCCAATGGATGCTCTGCAAGCTTCAGCAGCGGCTTTGGGTTTATTTTACTCGCGCCGAGCTCTGGCAAACCCAGCATACATTCGAGAAGCTGTTGTGCGACTGCTAGCGAAGATTCCCACGATGGTGGCGGCGTTCCAGCAAATGCGGCGAGGTAATGACCCCGTGCGGCCAAGGGACGACTTAAATTACTCGGCTAACTTTCTTTATATGCTGAATGAGCGAGAACCCGATCCGCTGTTAGCTAATATTTTTGACATTTGTCTGACTCTCCATGCGGAACATACCATCAATGCTTCTACATTTTCGGCAATGGTGACAGCTTCGACGCTGACAGATCCTTATGGGGTAATTGCTTCGGCTGTGGGCACTTTGGCGGGGCCGCTGCATGGGGGGGCGAATGAAGAAGTGATTGAGATGTTGGAGCGAATTGGTTCGGTAGAAAACGTGCGACCTTTTGTGGAGAAGTGCGTTGAAAACAAGGACAAAATCATGGGCTTCGGCCACCGGGTTTATAAGGTGAAAGATCCGAGAGCAACTATTCTCCAAGGGTTAGCGGAAAAGTTGTTTGAAAACTTCGGTCATGATGATTATTACGATATTGCTGTCAAGTTGGAAGAGGTGGTTGAGGAAAAATTGGGTCACAAAGGAATTTATGCCAATGTAGATTTCTATTCTGGTTTGGTTTATCGGAAAATGGGAATTCCTATTGACTTGTTTACGCCTGTTTTTGCGATCGCCCGTGTGTCTGGCTGGCTGGCTCACTGGAAGGAACAGTTAGAGGCAAACCGCATCTATCGTCCTACTCAAATATATACGGGTACTCATGGTGAGTCCTATATTCCGATCGAGCAAAGATCGTAAAGGGACTATTGTAGGGTGCGTCAGCCCTTTCTCGTTTCCCTTACCGGTGAAAGCGATCAAGCTGACGCACCCTACAGGCCTATCGGTTTTACCTGATTGTTGACACCAATGGGCAGTGCCGTTTCCCTACGGGGACGATCGAAATACTGACAATCGGATTTAAGTAGGCTAGAGTGAAGTTCCCTAAGCCCAAATCCTTGCTGGGCAAATCTTTTGGGGGAAAATATATCGGCGGTTAATTGGGTTGTGGGTTCGGAGATTTTATTTTTCAGCCAGATAACACATTTTGTGAATTTGTGCAAGGGTTTGTTATGAATGTTGGGTAAAATGGGAATGATAAGTGTGGGATCGTACTGTCGAGCAGTAACTACCTGCAATACCATCTCTGAAACTATTCAGGAAGGCATAAATGTATAAGAGCAAATTATCTAAAGTTATCGTATCGCTGCTGCGGCGGATTGCTGGTGTGACGCGATCGGGCGCAAACCGATTAATGAGAGCAATGTTGCGATCGCTCATGGCAATGGGCCGACGGGCAAATTTGCCTGTGGCGGGGTTTGTGTTGCCGACGGTGACGATGGTGTTACTGGTAGTTATTTTGTTGACTATTGCGATTACTCTGCGATCGTTCGATCGGGCTAATACTGCTCGTAACGTGCGGGTGAATCAGCAGGTATTGGCGGCGGCGACTCCTGCGATCGATCGGGCGAAAGCGAAAATTCAGTTTATGCTTTGGGAAGACCCGCAAAGACCGACGGGTACTCCATCAGACACAGAATTGTACGCGAGGATGGCGAATGCGGCCGGAGCTACCGATCTTTATAGCTTTGGGGACGAGGAACGGCTGGTACTTAGAGCAGACCTCAGCATTCCTAAAAATGGTATCAGCAATACTGACAATCCTAAAAATCCTCCTATTGACCCCGCAACAGGTGTAGAAAATGAAGCGCTCAATACTGCTTGGAGATATCCCGTAGATACAAATAATGATGGCTTCTTTGACACTTTCACTCTTTACGGCATATTCTTCCGCACTCCGAAACGCAGTGATGTTCAAGACTCAACTTTAGGCAACTTCACAAGGGCGAGAAAGTCGTTGGAGGCCAGAACGCCACCGACATCGGCGAATAGTATCAATCCTGAATGCGTTCAGGGTGGAGGTACTGTCGCTAGTTTGGTAGGCGACTCTGGCTGGTACAGGGTAGACGGCCCACTTAAAAAAAGTTTCTTTGTTGACACGGTTAATGTACCGATTAAACAGGAAGATATAGCGAACCTCTCAGATCCTAGCAAGTATAAACCGTTCACAGGAACTGCCAGCACATCGGCTCTCGAATATCAACAAGACCAAAGCCGCATTCCCCTTGCTAACAACGCGGTAGTTTATGAAGACGATTTAGATATATCGCCCGGACCTCTGTTCAATCTCAACGGGCGTATATTCACAAATAGTAATTTGTTGGTGACAAACTTAAATGGGGCAGATAGGACAAGACTATATCAAGTGAGCAGCCCAGATTCTTGTTTCTACGAACAAGAAAACAGCAAAATTGTTGTTGCAGGCAATGTAGTGAATGGTTGGTCTGGTAATACCAACCCCGCACAAATTAAAGCAGTGGGCGTGCATCTTTTCAAGAAAGCCTCATCACTGACAGGTAATAGAAACGCAGCCATGCTGAGTGCAGCCAAAACTATTGACACCGCACCGGGAAATCAATCCTCCACCCAGACCAGCTTGGAGGTACTTTACAACAACGAAGCCTATGCTGATCGCCTCTCTGCGCTAGTGGCAGCACAAATGGGCCCACTCTTACCCCCCACTAATAAGGCAGACCCCAACCCCCAGCCTAGCGACCCATTTTCGGTGCAAAATAAACCAACCAGTCAAACCAGGAAACAAGCGCTGAAAGAATATTTTAAACAGATGCTCCGCAAGGTTCCCTTTAAAGAAGTGCCGCTTAAAGGAGACGCAACATCGACCGGAACCCCACCTTTTATTAAAGAAAGCAACGACACCCTAAGACCTAATGTAGACACATGGAGCACCTCGGACGCTACAATCCCTATCTCACTCACACTTAATCAGCTAGAAACAACAACACCAACAGCAGATGGCTCACCGCTACCTGAAGAACTATTGCTGGGCGATCGCGTGATCGCGGGCAACAACCTACCAGCCAAGAGATGGGACGCCACCAAATCCGAATTTACCAGTAAGCCAGACCAAATCCCAGGCCAGTGGAATTCTACTGACACCAGTGGCATTCCTCGCACCCGATCGCCCCAGGTGACAAAGCTGGCAGAGGTAGGAGCCACAGACCGCAGCGGTTTTTGGGAAGAAAAAGCAGCGGAAGTACCTAAAAATATCCTGGATGGCATTGGCGGTTTGCGCGTCATCACCAGTGCAGGGGTTTACGAGCGCACCAATTCTTTCCTCCCGCCCCCCACTTGGATAAATCCTCTCACTGGCGCGACATTAACTGGGGACACGGCTACCTACGACGACCCAACTACTACTGTGGAGGAGAAGTTCCCCGTCGTCTGGCCGGACTCCATGCCGATGTCGCCAGTGCTGGGAGTGCAGCGAGTGTACAACAATGACGCGACTGATACTGTTGCACCTGCGAACGGTTGGGCTACTAATCCATTGCCTGCCAGTTCAGCATCCCTACCCGCCGGCAGCTCGTCCTTGATCGACCCGAATACTCCCAAGTATGCTAAGGGAGATTTACGGATGCGGGCGACAGCAGTCTATCACTATGCAAATAATCCCCCTGCCAAGGGAGAGTTGAACGAGAAACCGATGGCCTGCGTCAGCAGCTATTACGACCCTAGCACTGCTTCCACAGCCAGAAATTTATCTACACTTCCTGATGTAAGCGGCCAGAACGCAACCCTAAACCCACCCGAATTAGGAACTCGTGGAACTGAAGTTGGCTCCAACAACGGGGTAGTCTACGGCCCACCAGCCGATCGCACAGAAGACGCACAAGCAACTAAGGGTGCAGACGGCTTGTTAGGCGGAGCCTCCACAACTGATTTACTACAAATTCAAGCCAATTACGTTTTCCCTGACGGTAGGTTTGCCAACGAGCCTTTGAGAACAGCACTGCTGACAGCACCGGGCGATCGCAAGCTGGCTGACAAAGCTGCGATCGACTCTACCATGTGCGCCTTGAAAATTTTAGCCGCTCCCACCACAGTTAGTCCTATAATTCCTCACGGAGCTATCCAAGAAGTAGCATTTTTGAATGCCAGAGAAGTCAAGGCGATCGATCGTGACGACCCTACTACCATCGTTAACGAAGCCTTTACGTTGAGCAGTCCCCTAACAACTATTGGAACAGCAAAACCAGCAAATCTCACAGGCTATTACAACCAGCCCATAGAAGAACGCGAACCCTTAGAAATTCGCTCGACTCAGATAGACCTCGATAAATTGCGAAGCAACTCAATTGCAGGAGAGCCTTTACTACCATACAGCGGGATTATATATGCCAGCCGAGATGACGCCCTGCCCGATCGTAGTAACAAAGACTCAGATGAAGAAAAAAGCGCAGAAGTCAGCCCTACGGACTCCCTACTAGACCCAACTCGCAAGCCCAACGGAATTCTGCTGGTTAATGGTTCCAGGCTAGCCAGAACTCCCAGCCTCCCTCCCACTGTGGCAAATGTGGTTATGGAAAAAGGGCTAACTTTGGTATCTAATTTGCCAGTTTATATCAAAGGCCAATTTAACCTTCACACCCAACAAGAATTTAAAACTGCTTTTGATTGGAGTACGTTCTATGATCGCCCAGCCACAGACCTCAATAAAAACTTTGCTTGTCGCCCAAACGACCCCAGACTAAATGGTCAATGTCCAACCGGCGATGAGTGGCGTCCCGCAAACGTACTGGCAGATGCAATCACCTTACTCTCGCAAAGTTACCGTTTTGGCTTCCGCAACGAAGGAGATTTTGACCTGAGAAACAATGCGGGCGCTGCTGCGGTATTACCTCGCAGACAGCAAGGATTTTACAACAACAACTTTGTGACTAACGGATTTTCCAGCGGGGCTTTTTTAGCTAACGGCAATTTAAAGGCACAAACAGATCCGATAACTGTCACAGACGCTAGCTACGTGGATACAACTACCCAGCCGCTCTGGAGTTCCTACTTCAACAATTTTATTACCCCCGTCCAGCGACGTGGGCCTTTCCCAGAGTATGTGATGGAAGTTTGTACAAAACTGCCGGTTTCTGCGTGTACCGATAGTGACTGGTACGTCAATCCAGCCTTGGCGACGGACCCACCCACAGAAGCAGGTAAGGCAAAGGTTAATGATAATTACACAGCCGCTACTTATCCAGCGGGAACAACTGAAATTCCTCCAACTCCAGAATTGCAGCGATTTCCCCGTCGCGTAGCTTTTGAGAGAAACAATACTACATTCGCTCTGATAAGCCCTGCTGACCCAAAGCCTTTGGGGATTGATGAAGGAACTATCAAAGCAGGTGTCCACCGTATAGGAACTAACGCTCTTTGGTTTGCAGCCAAAAGTGGGGTTGAGGTGGCTTACGATGCTACCAATCTTCCCTATCTGGTTAACACCAGCACTACCACTGATGGCACTACAGACGGCAGCAAAGTACCTCTACCAACCCTGGACGCAGCAAGCACACCTCTTCCATTACCAGCAGTAACAGTACCGCCAGCAGTCTACAGCTACAAGGGTTCGCAGCCGCTATTGGTGCCAGTCCCGCAGCTCAGGAATGTAAAAAAAGCCATCCCAGGTACCCCAGAAAGTATACCTAATGTAGACAATGTAGTAAACGGAATACCAGGAACTAAAGACAACGAATCAGCATGGATACCCCTAGCTGTAGAGACTACATTCAATCTGATCGTTGGAGCCAACGACACTCCCTCAAGGACTCTAAACGCTACTTCGGGTGACTTTAACGGCGGTTTGCAAAACTTACCCCGATTCTTGGAACTCTGGCGTCGCGGAGCTACTTCGATTTCTAATAACATCCAAGGGTCTTTCATTCAGCTAAACCGTAGTGCCTTTAATACCGCACCCTATAGGTCAACTTTGCCATCGGACTATCCGACAGGTGCGGCCGATAAGCGAACAACTCTGTTCGCCCAATCTACTGCTCCTACTACAGCGGCTACTGCTCTTGCAGGTATTGATACAGAAATAACTCAATACAGAATCTCAGGTGATCCGAAGGATGGTCAGGTTCCATACTTCACTCCACCCACCCGGAAGTGGGGTTATGACGTGGGCTTGCTATCTCAGCCACCTGACTTGTTTACTCAAAAGTTCACAACTCCTCCCTCAAAACGAACCCCGGACGAGTATTTCCGGGAAATACCTCGCAATGACGATTGGGTAACAACTTTGATGTGTTCTACCTTAGAAAAGGACAAAAAGAACGCCACCGAAACCCTCACAACTACTGAACGAGCTAAATGCTCCACTTAACCCTCTAACTTTCCGCCGCGCAATTACTGGAGTCCTACTTATGACTAAGCGACAACACCAAAATTTATCCCATTCGCGAGATGGTGGCTACACGATTATCGAGTCATTGGTAGCGATGATTGTAGTTTCTGTGCTGATGATTGCGATCGCCCCTGTGATGGCTTACTCAGTAGCGACTCGCGTACAAGCGCGGCGGATAGAACTGGCCACGCAGGCGGCGAGAACTTACATCGACGCCCTGAGAGTGGGGGCGATCAGACCTAATGATGCAACAAGCCCAGTAGGTTTTCCAGCCAAAGATGTTGCTACTATTCCTGCTGCTCCTACAAACTCCAATGGTTTGTACTGCTTTGACTTGGATGAAACAGCAGGTTGTGCTGGCAGCAAAGAGTTTTTTGTTCAAGGTGCTTGGCGAAATCCAGCTAATACGACCACCGATCCGACAACAACAGGCTACGATCTGACTGTGCGGGTTTACCGGGCGGATGGGTTTACCGGAAAGCTGATGACAATTACAGAGCAATCAGTCGCTAATTTCCCTCTGGGCAATCCTCAAGCGCCTTTGATGGTAATGCAAACACAAATTCCCCCTACTACACAAGGAGGTTCCTCTGCATATCGATCGTTGTGTCAGGGTATCAGGCTAAATGGTGTTGTAGATCAGACAAAATGCACTCAATAATCAAAATCCCCGTTATTAAATTTAAAATCGCTCCCCCCATTTGACAAAGGAAACAGTCAAAATGAAAACTTTACTCAGGTTGCTTCTAAAAAGTCATCACCAGCGAAACCGCTCCGGGCCAGCTCAAACAGACAAGGGCATGACTCTAGTCGAGCTATTAGTCGGCTCGATTATGGCATTTCTCATCATTACGCCGATGCTCGGTTTTGTAGTCGATATGCTGAATACCGACAGGAGAGAACAAGTCAAATCAAATACCGAGCAAGACCTTCAAGCGGCAGTTGATTTCATCTCCCAAGATTTGAGCCAAGCTATTTATATTTATGATAATACGGCTATTAATGACCCAATCAAGGGCATTAGATCTCAACTTCCCGAAAATACAAACACAACAAATAAAATTCCTATCCTCGTGTTCTGGAAGCGGCAGCTAATGAAAAAATCGATTCCTGTTGATCCTTCTACCGTAAAACCAAACGGTTGCAATGATGATAAATGCAACGACACTTACCTACTATCATTAGTTGCTTATTACCAGTTTAAAGACAGCGATTCTACGTGGTGTCAGCCTTCAGGAGGCACTTGTCCTAGCCGTATAGCCCGCTATGAAATTAGGGATGGAATCAAAAACCCTTTAACTCAGGCTTACTATGCTGATTCTGATACCACAACTGGTCAAAGAAAAGATCCAGCTTTTAATCCACGCTTTGAGTTGACTAAACCCACAGTAAATGTGACAGATGCGGCGGGACTGACAGATGCTCAATCCGGTGCAAGAAATCCCCAGGTACTGGTTAATTATATCGACCACAGCCCGCCAATAGGAAAAATAATTGACCAAGCAGAATGTCAGAAAGCTCTTGGTAATCCCAGCATCAAAATAGGAGTTACAACAACAGCAGTCCCAGAAGCAACTTTAAAAATAACAGACGTCTCAACCCACAGCTTCTACGCTTGTGTAGATACATCTAATAACATAGCCAGAGTCACAATCAGAGGAAATAGCCTCCGCCGCCTTCAAACTGATGCTAATTATGATCCCAACAAATTGGCATTCTTCCCAACAGCAACCGTTCAAGTAAAAGGTCTCAGTGGTTTAGGAAAATAACTGATGTCTGAAACACATTTCCGACTCGCGCCACTAGCAGATAAAACAGGACAATAACATGAAAACCCCAATATTATTAAAAATTTTGCAGAGTTGTCACGCCAAAGCAACCCCCAATTTCCCAAAGACTAGATCCAGAAAGGGCGATCAGGGGTTCACCCTTCTAGAAGTGCTCGTGACAGTGTTAGTATTAGGTATACTAAGCTCGATCGCAGCTCCGAGTTGGCTAGCATTCATCAACAATCAAAGAGTTCGCACTGTCAACGATCGCGTTTTGCAATCACTACGAAGTGCACAAAGCGAAGCAAAGCGAACTAAGCGCGATGTCACAGTTACATTTTATACCTCATCTTCTACCCCATCTGTCGATCCGCCAAGAGTTGAGATCGATACCAATCCAGCAGAAACCGATACGTCAAAAAAAGAAATCCGAAAAGAGACTTTCAGCAGCGGAGGCGAAATCAAACCCGGCACTATTGCGCTTACCGTTAATCAACCTGCTGCTTCCACGCCTGCAAACTCGATAACTTTTGATTACCAAGGCAATCTCCCCACAAATACAACTCCCTTTTATGTCACAGTTGCTCCTGCTAGCGGCGGCCAGAAAAAGTGTGTAATTGTTCAAACCATTTTAGGAGCAATGACAACTGATGAAGGGACGTTCGATACCAATACAAAACAGGGTTGTAAGTAGCCCCGCAGATATTTTTCAATCTCTCACATCAATTCCGCGTCAGTCCTGAATTGTTAAGATATATTAATTTAAATTATTTTATATTTCAAATCCAATAAAAACAGACAAACTATGCTAATCGAACTAAAACAAATCAGAACGCCAGTCGAAATTTAACCGCTTCCCCACGAGTCCGCCGGGGGTTAAAACCCCCGTCTCAAAGCCAAAGTCCTCTCAAAGAGGACTAAAAAGGTTTTTTGGGTGACGACATTGCGATACCAAAAAACAACCCTCCTCAGTCGGTTTAAACCGACTTCAGCTATTATACGGGGTTTCAACCCCCGGCGGGCTGGTGCAATCAACACGGTATCAAACCACAACCCAAAATTCAGTAAATACCGATATATACAAAATCAAACTATACATTTAAAATAGCCATAATCGAAAATAGTTTCCTTAAGTTTTTTTCAACTCAAACATTTAGGAGTGCATCCGAATGTCAATAAATAAAGCAGTCAAAAGCAGAGCCAATAAATCTACTGCTGGTTTTACAATAACCGAACTATTAGCAGTTGTATTAGTCATAGGCATTGTCAGTGCAATCAGTGTTCCCTCTTGGCTAATGTTCATCAACAACTACCGTGTAAAAACATCAATCGATCGAGTTTATTGGGCAATGGAAATAGCCCAAAGCAACGCCAAACGTGACAAAGTTTCGTGGCAAGTCAGCTACAAACAAGTAGGAAAGACTGTACAACTAGCAATTCATAGATCCGACATTCCCCCAGCCCAATTACCAGCCGGTGAATGGAAAAGCTTAGAGCCAGATATTGAGATAAATACAGCTAAAAACGACAAAGGAGAGTCTGAAACAACACTACTCCCAATCAACGATCAAAATGAACACAAAGAGAATGGAACAATCCGACGAGCCATGTTCAATTTCCAAGGTTGCCCCGTGTATAAAAGCACTGACGACTGTGGCCTAACCAGTCTTCGAGCCAAAGGAAGGATAACATTATCTCATCCTGATCTGCCAAATGGCGATCGATGCGTTATTATTTCTACAGTTTTAGGACATACACGCATGGGTGAAAAACACAAGAAAGCTGAAGATAAAAGATATTGTTATTGATGGTTAAATGCGATTCGGTTGATTTTACCCATTACCCGGAATGAGGAAACAGCACTGCCGTTTCCTCATTGCCATGTTGTCGATGGTGATATGCGATCGGGCGATCGTTGATTTGGGTAGCTAGTAGGGTGCGTCAGCCTTGTACGGGCGAATGGCCATTCGCCCCTACTATACATGGGAAAACCTTGTACGGGCGAATGGCCATTCGCCCCTACGCACCGACTAAAAACGATTAAACCTTCGCCTCATTCTTCACCAAATTACCCCAACCCAAATCCTTCAGCGAATTATTCCGGCGCAACGGACGAGTCACCAACTCCAGAATATCCCGCGCATTACCAAAGCCGTGAATCTGAGCAAAAGTAAACTCAACAGACCACTTAGTATTGATTCCCCGCGCTTCCAAAGGATTAGCGTGAGCCATACCAGTAATCACCAAATCAATATTCTGCTCATAAATCCGCTGTAGCTGATTGTAATTGTCCGGTTTTTCCACAATCCGAGGCGTCGGCACTCCCATCTCGTGACAAGTCTTTTCTAACAAAGCCAATTCCGCCGCCTGATAGCGTTTGTCCATGTAAGGAATGCCGATTTCAGGACAAGTCATGCCGCAGCGAATCAAGAAACGTGCTAAAGAAATCTCCAGCAAATTGTCGCCCATAAAGAAGACAGATTTGCCGCGAATTATTTGCAGATAATCTTCCAAACCAGCCCAAATTTGTGCTTCCCGTTCGTCCAAACCTTTTGGTTCAATTCCTAACACTGAGCAAATCTTTTCAATCCAAGCGCGAGTTCCATCAGGTCCGATCGGGAATGGAGCACCAATTAGCTTACACTTACGACGGCGCATCAACGTAGAAGCGGTACGGGACAAGAACGGATTCATCCCAGATACATAATAGCCTTCTTCCAAAACTGGCAATTCAGTGTAGCGCTTGGAAGGAAGCCAACCGGAAACTTTGATTCCTTGCTTCTTCAATTCTAAGGTTAGCTGAGTGACAACCGGATCGGGCAAAGAACCGAAAAGTACGAGCGGCGTATGCTTGACATATTCCGATTCATCTGCTGCAACTTCCTCTTTTTTCTTGCCAAAATTCAGCAGTTGAGAGATAGCATTGCGTTCTTGCTTCTGAGATTCCATCACCGGCGCTTTCTCAGGGCACTTAGCAGCCATCGCGGCCAAAACCGTATCTTCCCCTTGAGTAAAAGCGTAGTCTAAGCCATTAGCGCGGGCTGTGACGATGGGAATGCCAATTTCGGCTTCTAGCTTCGGTGCCAAGCCTTCCAAATCCATTTTGATGATTTCGGTGGTGCAAGTGCCGATCCAAACAATTACACTGGGGTTGCGATCGCGCTTAATTTGCAAACACAGCCGCTTCAACTCATCATAGTCATTCAACTGAGCGGAAATATCGCCCTCTTCCAACTCAGCCATCGCATAACGAGGCTCAGCAAAAATCATCACACCCATCGCATTCTGCAAGAAATAGCCACAAGTCTTAGTACCAATTACCAAGAAAAAGCTATCTTCAATCTTTTGATAAAGCCAAGCAACGCAGCTAATCGGACAAAAAGTGTGATAATTACCTGTTTCGCATTCAAAATTTAAAGCTTCAGGCTCAGTAGTAGTAATAGCAGTCATGGACTAAATGTGCTCCCTTTAAATTATTTTTGTCTTGAACTTTGAACTTATGCAAGAGAATACAAAATTTGAGCAATTGAGATATATACCAGAGGGAAACAGCCCCCTTTGGTAGTTGTGAGTTTGAGTTAATTAAAAATTAATAACTCGAAACTCACAACAGCAGGAACCCTGAAGGATATCAGAGACTTAACCGATCGCAGAAACCCTACTTAAAATCAGACAAAAATCCCGAAATTTCTTCATCCTCGTCGTCGGAATCCAAATCGCCGAGATCTAAAGCATCTAAATCATCTTCATCGGGGTCTCCGATAGTCGCGTCCCCCAAATCGTCAAGTCCTAGACCGTCGAAGTCATCGTCATCCGATACAGAGAAATCGTCAATACCATCTTCATCCAAATCACCCAAATCCAGGTCTAGGTCATCTGAGATCGGCGCCCCAAACGGGTCGGGTATCACTTCGGCTACAAAATCGTCATCTTCTTCTCCAAATGGATCGGATATCTCTATTTCGAGATCCCCTGAAGTCAAAGTTCCAAATTCTGAGGCTTCCTCCTCCTCGTCATCACCGAGGTCGAGTTCGCCCAAAGCCAAGGCTTCTTCCTCTTCTTCCTCATCAACCACGAGTTCGCCCAAAGCTGATGCTTCTTCTTCCTCGTCCTCATCCATGTCGAAGTCAGAGATAGCCTCTTCCTCGTCCTCATCCATGTCGAAGTCAGAGATAGCCTCTTCCTCGTCCTCTTCCATGTCGAAGTCAGAGATAGCCTCTTCCTCGTCCTCTTCCACGTCCAAGTCAGAGATAGCTTCTTCCTCTTCCTCTTCCACGTCGAAGTCAGAGATAGCCTCTTCCTCGTCCACGTCGAAGTCAGAGATAGCCTCTTCCTCTTCCATGTCCAAGTCAGAGATAGCCTCTTCCTCTTCCTCGTCCACGTCCAAGTCAGAGATAGCTTCTTCCTCTTCCTCAAACCCCTCCAAGGATTCCTCGTCAGAGGAACTCAGTGCTGACGCTATTGCTGTGGCACCGACCACTCCGGCGACTAATCCGGCTGCTCCTAAGACTGCACCGCCTAATTGATTAGACTGGGTGGCTGCGGGGGCAGTTGGCTCAGGGGTGGCTGCGGGGGCAGTTGGCTCAGGGGTGGCTGGCTCAGGGGTGGCTGGCTCAGGGGTGGCTGCGGGAGCAGCAGTGAGAGTTTCCAGGGCTGCGGTGGCGACCGCGCTCGGTGCTGCGACAGTCAGAGATTGACTGGCCGCAGGTTGAATGGTATCTGAGGGCATACCCAGGGCTATGTCAGGGTCAAAATTTAGCCCTAGCACTTCGATCAGGCTGTCTGCATCCGCCTTGAGTCTTGAGAAGGGCAGCATTAATTGCTGGAGTTCCGGCTCCAGGGCAGCCGCAATTCCCAGGATGAGGTAAGAAACAGGTCTTTTCCCGCCGTCGGGTGTGGCGACCGTGTTGTCAGCCGTCATGTGTAGGAGCAACCAAGCACGATTTGCTTGGTAGTAGTCTAGCCACTTCTGTTTGAGGGCAACTGAAAAACTATCAAAAAAAGCCATAACCTCTTTATCCTCATCCCGATCGCTAGACGTATTAAACCATCATCAGGTTTAGCTCATCTTCCTCTTTCTTGACCACAGGTTGTACTGGATTTAGATAAAAATCTGACAACAAGGAGAATAATTCGCGATCGGGCGTATCATTTGGCACTACTCCTTCGGGCATTGCCAAGATTTGGTCGGCGATATTCAAGTAGTAATCGCAGACGTAGTTGAGGGATGGGTCAGACTCTGCCATTTCAAACAAAGTTTTGCCTTTGACGCGAGAAACGCGGATGTCTTCGATGAGGGGCAGCACTTCCAGGACTGGCATGGGTACTGAGTCGATGTACTTGTCAATCAAGTCACGCTTGGAGGTGCGGTTGCCGATTAAACCAGCGAGTCGCAAGGGGTGAGTGCGGGCTTTTTCGCGGACTGAGGCGGCGATGCGGTTGGCGGCAAATAGGGCGTCAAATCCGTTGTCGGTGACAATCATGCAGTAGTCGGCGTAGTTCAAGGGGGCGGCAAAACCACCGCACACGACGTCGCCTAGTACGTCGAACAGGATGATGTCGTATTCGTCGAAGGCGTTGAGTTCTTTGAGCAGTTTGACGGTTTCGCCGACGACGTAGCCACCGCAACCAGCTCCTGCGGGTGGGCCGCCTGCTTCTACGCAGTCAACGCCGCCGTAGCCTTTGTAGATGACATCTTCGGGCCAGACGTCTTCGTAGTGGTAGTCCTTTTCTTGAAGGGTGTCAATAATTGTGGGGATCAGGAAGCCCGTGAGAGTAAATGTGCTGTCGTGCTTTGGATCGCAACCGATTTGCAAAACTTTTTTGCCGCGTTTGGCTAGGGCAACGGAGATGTTGCAGCTTGTTGTCGATTTGCCAATTCCACCTTTTCCGTAAACTGCGAGTTTCACTGTTTGTTCTCCTATAGGTTTCTGTGAAAACGATCGGGGGCTGGGCTTTCGCGCTTTGATGTTGCGATCGCCCAAATTCAATACCCAACTCCCATGCCTTTACTGCAATGCCCAACTGCAATGCTTTTGCTGTCTAATTTTGGAGTTGGCTTGTTTTGCTATTTGAAAGCATTATTAGCTAACTTGCTGGGAAAAGAAAGGGGGCCTCCAAATGAAAAAGCTCGTAAATTACTTTATTTTGCATCTTTGGGAATCTTAGCTGAGTTTTCAACTTACCAGTTTATTTTTATCTTTTTTTTAGATTACAAATTGATTTTACAATACTACTTTTATATAAAGAGGTACAAAAATAAAACAAAAGTTTACTTCTGTCAAAATCTGGGCTGTGAGCTTTGAGTCTGGGATACAGACAGTTGCGGACTTGTGGGGGAAATTATTATCGGTAAAGAGGGGCTGATTTATGGGATAACTCGGAGTTAGTTCGACTAATTGGGTCTTCTGAAGGCAAAGTTAAGTTAGCAGAGAGCGATCGCAGGTGATTTTGATTGGCTTTCTGGGATTTTGTAAAATATTGTGAATTTTTAAGAATTGATGAGGGTTGACGGTTGGTTATTGTTGATCGGCAGTCCCAATCGAGTAACCAATTAAATGCACAACAGCTTAATTAGTAGCTAACACAATTTAGAAGAGTGTTAACGTATATGCAAGACTTTGAATATCTTGTGATATAGAAATTCAAAGACATAAGGAGATTGTTAAAACTCAATGACAGTAGCCAATAGTTTCATGGGTCTGCGATTTTGGTTCGATCGTACTTTTGGTCATTGGCGAGGTGATTTGACTGGTGGGCTGACTGCCGCCGTGGTTGCCCTTCCTCTCGCCCTGGCGTTTGCTGTGGCCAGTGGCGTCGAACCCAAAGCGGGGCTCTACACGGCAATTGTGGCGGGCATCGTGGCGGCGGTATTTGGTGGTTCCCCGGTGCAGATTACAGGGCCTACCGGAGCGATGGCGGTAGTTCTGATTGGGATTGTTACCAAGTATGGTATCGAGAAGGTGTGGATTGCCGGGGTAATGGCAGGAATTATTCAAGTTGCCCTGGGCGTTGCCAAACTAGGTAGACTGGTCAAGTTTATTCCCTATCCAGTCACAGCAGGTTTTACCAACGGCATCGCTGTGATTATTTTTTGCGGACAGTTGAATAATTTCTTTGGGTTGCAATTGCCCCGTAGTGAACATTTTTTACCGGGAATATGGCAGACTTTTACCCATTGGGAAGGATTAAACTGGGAGGCAGTCGGGTTGGCAACCGTGGTGATTTTGACCAAGCTATTTTGGACAAGGATTACGACTGCTATACCGGGTTCATTGGTAGGGTTGGTGCTGGCAACGGCGATCGCCTCTTTCTTTCACCTCGATGTTCCCACCATTGGTTCTATCCCACAATCGTTGCCGATGCCCCAAGGGATTCCCCACGGTAATGATTTTAGGCTGATCCGAGAATTGATTAATCCGGCATTAGCTTTAGCGGCATTGGGCAGTATTGAATCGCTGCTATCTGCTGTGGTTGCCGATGGTATGACTGTTAGCGAGAAACACAACAGCGATCGCGAACTGATTGGTCAGGGCTTGGCAAACATTATAGTCCCATTCTTTGGCGGTATTCCAGCAACGGGGGCGATCGCCCGTACAGCAGTGAATGTGCGATCGGGCGGCAAAACCCGATTATCTGGAGTCATTCACGGGGTTGCACTGGCAATCATCGTTTTGACACTAGCACCTTTAGCCGCTCAAGTTCCCCTAGCAGCATTAGCAGGAATTTTGATGGTGACGAGTGTGCGGATGATTGAGTGGGAAGCGATCGGCTTACTGATGCGCGCCACCTACTCTGACTTCGGCGTCATGATGCTGACTTGGATGGTGACGATTCTGTTTGATTTGGTGCTGGCGGTGGAAGTCGGGCTAATTGCTGCTGGGGCGTTATTCATTAAGCGCATGAGCGAGCTCAATTTGACGAAAATCCCCGAAACAGAAGCCTTTCCGCCCGGTGTACCCCTGGAATTGAGCAAACAAATTGCCGTTTATCGGGTTGATGGGCCTGTATTTTTTGGGGCAGCAGAGCGGTTTGTTACCTTCCTGCGGGATGAACCTGAAGTGAAGTATCTAATTTTGCGGATGCGGTTCGTGCCAAATATGGACACTACTGGAATCGTGGCCTTGGAAGACATCTATCGCGATTTGAAACGACATGACTGTCGCCTTCTTTTGACTGGCTTACAGCCGGAAGTTCAAAACTTGTTAGAACGCACCGGATTGCTGGACAAAATTGGTAAAGAAAACTGTTTCGAGACAACGGATGCAGCAGTTTGCGCGTTAACTCCAACGGCAATCAGTTGTCCTCTCTCTCCTCCATTAGTTACTCATTCTGAATAACTGATTAAACGCTGGCGTTCTAAAATTTTTTGCTGCGGAGCTTAGTAGGTGAAAGATGTTCGATCGCCTCAAATCTCATTTTTAGCAAAACCCCTTGTTTAATTTTTAATTTTTATGACGTGGACACCCTTAAATCACCGGATTCATCATTTGCCGCTCATCCTCGCCGGCCCGATTTTACGCCGGACAGAAAGTCAGGCTGTCACAGTTTGGCTAGCTCTCAAAGCACCTCGCCAAGTCGAACTCAAGGTTTACTCGACGGAGGGTGGAACTGGGGAAATTGTCGATCGACCCTTACTCCAAGGTACAAGTTCTACTGTGCAACTGGGCAAATACCTGCACGTAGTGGCCGTGACTGCAAAGGCGATCGACCGCAACTTCTTGACATCGGGGCAAATATATGCTTACGATGTCGAGTTTGCTGGTCGCCCTGAGCCGTCGGGAGTTCCAGGACTCGAACATGAGAGAGAAAATCTCCTTTCTTGTCTGTGGCCGATCGCCGCTGATTCGTCGCTTTTGGGGCCACAGACAATCAGTTATTTCGATCACCAGTTGCCCACTTTTGCGCTACCACCCGACGATTTAAACTATTTGCGGATTGCTCATGGTTCTTGTCGCAAACCCCACGGAGGCGGACGAGATGCACTCCCAATCTTGGATAGTTCGATCGAACAATTTGCAGGTATGGCAAATTCCAGGCCTCACCAACTGTTTTTAACCGGTGACCAAATTTACGGCGACGACGTTGCCGATCCGATGCTGTGGGCTTTGACAGATGCTGGCGATGGACTATTAGGCTGGAAAGAGAATTTGCCCCTGATGGATGCCAAAATTCAAGATAATTTGTGTACCAGTATACCTAAAAATCCGAAAAAAAGAAATGAATTTTGCGAACCCAGGGAAAATTCTACTGAGTCCCAATTTCAGGAACAGGCTGAGGCTCAGTATAAATACAAACAACCAGTAGATTTGAAACCGGGAACTCGCAGCGATATTGCTAGAGATTTTGGCGGTTTTACAGCGATGTTGGCGAATAAACCAGACAATGCTAAAAGTCACTTGTTTGGTTTAGGTGAATATTATGCGATGTATTTGTTAGTTTGGTCGCCGGTGCTTTGGTGCGATCGTTTTCCCAAGGGTAAGGATATTTGTGAAAATGTCAAGCAGGCAAAAGTCTGGGATCGAGAAGCTTTTGAACTGGAAAGTTTTTCTCGTAATCTGTGGAGAGTCAGGAGGGCGATCGCGAATATTCCTACTTATACCATTTGCGACGACCATGATGTTAGCGATGACTGGTATTTGAATCGAGAATGGTGTTACCGGGTGCTGGGTAAGCCGCTGGGCCGGCGGGTGGTGCAGAATGCTTTGCTGGCTTATGCTGTGTTTCAGGCTTGGGGAAATACGCCGGCACAGTTTAATGCTGGAAAAGTGGGAAATAAGTTATTAAGAAGTGCTACAAAATGGTCTGAGTCGGCTGGTAGTGATGATTTAGCTTGGGAAAAAGTGTCTCAGTATTTGGGGATTCCGGCTGTTGATATTGAGACTGGTTTGCCGAAGTTTAAATTAGATGAAGATGTGTTAATTTTGGATCGGGATGATGAGGTTTTGAATTGGCATTTTACGATCAGAAGTTTTAAGCATGAGGTGATTGTGCTGGATACGCGGACTTGGCGGGGCTATCCGACGGAAAGTGCGATCGATCCGCCGATGCTTTTGACTCACAAAGGTTTTGAGGAGCAAATTCAGCAGCCTTTGAAAGAGACTGAATTGTTGAATGCAACTGGGGAGTTTGAGATTGAGGCGACGCTGGTGGTTGTACCGACAAATTTGGTGGGTTTGTGGATTATTGATGCGGTTCAAAAGTGGGATGTGGAGCACGGGAAGGTGTTTGATAGTGATGCGGGGGATGCTTGGAATTTTCATGAATTGGCTTTTGTGAAGCTGTTGGCGGAGTTTTTTAAGCGGCGCGCGAGGGTGGTTGTGTTGACGGGGGATATTCATTATGCTGCTGCTGTGCGGCTGAGTTATTGGTCGGATTGCCATTTTGGGGATTCTCCTACAGAAATTAACAGGCAAGATGCCTGTTCCACAAATAACAGGCAAGATGCCTGTTCCACAGGGGAGGGGAAAGAGGGAGTTTTGGGTTTGAATTTGGCGGGGTATAAGTCGAGTTGTCAGTATTCTGTGTTGGCGCAGTTGACGGCTAGTGCTTTGATTAATGAGGAGTGGAAAACTCATTTAATTCATACTAAGATTAAGTCGCTGCTTCCCGAACGCAGACACGAACGTTTGGGGTGGAATGAACCGCTGGAATTAGTTAAAATTTCGAGGATTAACAGAAAGAAGTCTGTGGCGGCTGCTGTTAAAAATAGACAATCTCTGCCTGATTGGGGCTATCGGATTGATTGGATGAAACGACAAAGAGCTCGCGTGTTTTTGCAGCATACAGGTGAGGGTTTGTCAAGTAAATCTGCTAAGTTGTCGTTGGTGCAGAGGTTGTGGCAGATTGTGTCGCTGTTGTGGCGCAATCGGTGGCTGCAAGAGGGTGATGAGATTGTGGGATATAGTAATATTGCGATCGTCAGTTTTCAGTGGCCTGCCGATCGTGATGGGGAGAAAGCGGTGATGCAAAATGTTTATTGGCGGCCTGTTTGGGCACCGGATAGTGTGGTTTACAGTCAATATTTTGTGTCGCTAGAAACAGGTAATGAGGAATACTGATAACAGTCGTGTATCTCGAAATTGTATCGTTTTGAAAAATAATTGTGGGACGTACACCTGCTTGTTCGGAACCTTGTGTGGGATCTAGGTTGGCAATCCAGATTTCACCTCGTCTGATTGTCATGCTAAATCCTCATGTTTGAGGAGTTCTGCATATTCGCTGATTCCGAGTTCCGCAAGTTGTCGGTCTTCTTCGGCAAATTCGCTGTAGAGTGCAGCTAAGTTAGTTTCATCGATCGCAGGAATAGTCACTAATCTGGCACGGAATTTCAGGAAGCTAATAAATTCAAATACTTGTTGGAGTTGTTCTCGATCGAGCTTTTCTAACTCTTGTTGGATTAACTCTCTCATGACAGTCATTTTTGTTGTCAAGTTTTCTGTATTATAGCCCGATCGCCCTCATCAACCAAAAATGCGATCGCCAGCCACAGAGGATCGCACTACAAATTTAATCTAAAATTTTACCATGCTTGTAGATACTGTCTTGACCTGTCAAGGGGTAGCAGTCAAATAATTAGGATCGAAG